>CAXRCQ010000362.1:0-3811 GCA_964228845.1 Blastomonas sp. | reverse complement strand
AGCCGCGCAACCACCCGCTCGACATTGGCGTCGACGACCGCTGCCGGCTCGTCGAAGGCGATCGCGGCCACCGCCGCTGCAGTATAGTCGCCAATGCCTGGCAAGGCGCGAAGGCCCGCTTCGGTCCTGGGAAAACGCCCGCCATGGTCGCTCGCGACAGCGCGCGCGCAGGCGATCAGGTTGCGCGCGCGGGCATAATAGCCAAGCCCCGCCCAGGCGGCGAGCACGTCCTCTTCGCGAGCGGCGGCAAGCGCCTCGATCGTCGGCCAGCGTGTCGTGAAGCGCTCGAAATAACCGGTCACTGCCGCGACCGTGGTCTGCTGCAGCATCACCTCCGACAACCAGACCCGATAGGGGTCGGGCTGCACCCCTGCCCTCCGCGCTGCGGGCGACACGCGCCAGGGAAGATCGCGAGCGTGCGCATCATAATGCCCGAGCAGCGCCGCAGCGATCGCACCGGTGCCGGTTTCCACAATTTCATCGCGACACTCGACGGACATGGGGCGGCTATGCCATGGTCGCCTGCGAAATGGAAAGCGATAAGCCCGTCACCACCCGGTCGCGAAAACCGGCCCAGCCCGCCTCGCTGCCCAGGCGCAGGCGCGGCGGCGATGCGCGCGGTATTGCCGATCTGATCCCGTCGATCGGCGAGACCAGCTTCCGCAAGTTCGGCTTCATCCAGAGCTCGCTGGTCAGCCGCTGGGCCGAGATCGCCGGGCCGCGCTATGCTGCGATGGCCAGCCCCGAATCGATCGCCTTCGCGCGCGGCAAGAAGGCGGACGGCACGCTGCATCTCGTCGTGACCAGCGCCACCGCAATCTTCATGCAGCATGCCGAGCCCGAGATCATCGCACGAGTAAACCGGTTCTTCGGCTATGCAGCAGTGGCGCGGGTGAAATATCGCCACGGCACGCTGACAGCACCCCGGCGCCCCGAGCCACGGCCCGCCGCCCCGCCCTCGCTCAAGCCCATCAGCATTGCGCCCGCCGATGGCCTCAAGCCTATCGGCGATCCGGAACTGCAGACCGTGCTCGAATCGCTGGCGCGCAGTCTTGAGGAAAAGGAAGCGCGAGAGGCCGCTGCCCATGCAGCCCCTGTTCAGCTAAGGAGCGACAATCTGAAACCCGTGCGCCTTTTCGCGCCAAACCTGCCTCATGAGGTTGATCGATGACTGCGCCTTTGCGCCCGCTTCTTGCCGTTTCCGCCATCGCGCTTGCTGCCGCCGCCAGCCTGTTCGCCGTCTCGCCCGGCACCGCGCAAAAGGCCAGGGTCGCTGCGCCGATCGACTGGTCGAGCCGGGTCAGCCAGAGCCAGGTCGGCGGGCACATATTGGGCAATCCTGCCGCGCCGCAGAAGCTGGTCGAGTACATGAGCTATACCTGCCCGCATTGCGCAGCGTTCGAGCAGGAATCGGACCCGGCGCTTCCCGATGGGGTGATCGCCAGCGGCAAGACCAGCCTCGAGGTGCGCAATTTCGTCCGTGATCCGGTCGACATGACCGTCGCGCTGCTCGCGCGCTGCGGCGAACCGCGCAGCTTCTTCCGGCGGCACAAGGGGCTGCTTTCCAGCCAGCGCGCCTGGATGACCAAGGCCGGGAGCCTGGGCCGCGATGGCCAGGCCGCCTGGTATGAGGGCGATATCAACACGCGTCTGAAGCGTATTGCCAGCGATCTTGGCCTTTATGACGAACTGCGCCGGCACGCACCGCTCGCCACCAATGCCCAGATCGACGCCTGCCTCGCCAACAAGGCCGAACAGAACAAGGTGCTGGCGATGACCAAATTTGCCGGCGAGACGGTCAAGATCGAAGGCACGCCGAGCTTCACCATCAACGGCAAGCTGCAGGGCAATGTCTATGACTGGAAAAGTCTGGAACCGCTGCTGGCCAGCCGCTAAAGCGTGCATTGAAGATTACCGGTATGAAAATCCTCCCCTGCAAGGGGAGGTGGCAGCCCGAAGGGCTGACGGAGGGGTGTTCGCGGTGTTGCCAGGGTGATACCCCTCCACCATCCTCACGGATGGTTCCCCTCCCCGTGCCGGGGGGGATTTGAAGACCGATCGACCTGTTTTATCGCAAGGACCAAGATTGTATGAAGCGTTTTGCCAGCATGATCGCCCTGCCCCTGATGCTTTCCGTTGCTGCGTGCAGCGGCGAAGCCGACAAGGCTGCGGAGGGCGGTGCCACGACAGGCGAGCCGATCGCGGCGATCCCCGCCCCTGCCGGCAAGAACTGGACCGAAACCGTCACCAAGACCGACAAGGGCTATTATGTGATGGGCAACCCCGATGCGCCGATCAAGCTGGTCGAATATGCCTCGCTCACCTGCAGCCACTGCGCCGAATTCGCCGAGCAGGCGTTCGAGACGATCCGCGACAAATATGTCGCCAGCGGCCGCGTCAGCTTCGAAATGCGCAACTATGTGCGCGAGCCGCTCGATCTTACCGCGTCCATGCTGACCCGCTGCGGTCCGGATGAGAGCTATTTCGCGCTGACCGAGCAAGTTCTCGCAAACCAGGCCGATATCTTCACCAAGGCGCAGGCCATGGGCCAGCAGCGGTTCGAGGCGGCACTCGCCATGCCCGATAACCAGCGCTTTGTCGCGCTGGCCGATGGTACCGGCCTGATCGACTTTTTCGCGCAGCGCGGTGTCTCGCGCGATCAGGCGATGCAATGCCTGACCAATGTCGAGACCGCGCAGAAGCTCGCCGAAAACACCCAGACCGCGACCACGGAAGACGACATCCAGGGCACGCCGACCTTCTTCCTCAACGGTCGCAAGGTGGAGTTTACCGGCTGGCCGGCGCTGGAAACCGAAATCCAGGCGATGGGGGCGCGCTGACCCCGGCTGTTGAAAGGGGTTGAATGGGCCAAGGGGGGTTGATTGCCGACAGTGCCGATCAGGGGGAAGCCTCTGGTCTGGTGGTCGATGCGCCCTCCTTTCACGCCCCGATGCGCTTCAAAAGGTTGAAGCTCAGCGGTTTCAAGAGCTTCGTCGAACCTGCAGAGCTGCGGATCGAACCCGGTCTGACCGGGATTGTCGGGCCCAATGGCTGCGGCAAGTCCAACCTGCTTGAGGCGATCCGCTGGGTGATGGGCGAAAGCTCCGCCAAGTCGATGCGCGGCGGCGGCATGGAAGACGTGATCTTCGCCGGCACCGCGACCCGCCCGGCGCGCAATTTCGCCGAGGTCGCGCTGCTCACCGAGGTCAGTCAGCCGGTGCTCGCCGCCGTCTCGGTCGAGGACGGCGAACTTGAGGTCGTCCGCCGGATCGAGCGCGGCGCGGGCAGCGCCTATCGCGCCAATGGCCGCGACGTGCGCGCCAAGGATGTCGCGCTGCTCTTTGCCGATGCCGCCACCGGCGCGCACAGCCCCGCCCTGGTCAGCCAGGGGCGGATCGCCGCCGTCATCTCTGCCCGCCCGGTCGAACGGCGACAGATGCTCGAGGAAGCGGCGGGCATTGCCGGGCTGCACGTCCGGCGCAAGGATGCCGAACAGAAGCTGCGTGCGACCGAGGCCAATCTAGAACGCCTGCAGCAGGTGCTGACCGATATGGAGGCGCGCGCGGCCAATCTGACGCGCCAGGCCAGGGCGGCCGAGCGCTATCGTGCCTTGAGCCAGCAGATCGCGGTGGCGGAGGCACGCGCACTTTTCGCGCGCTGGCGCACCGCTGCCGAAGCGGCAAAGCAGGCACGCGCCGAGGCAGCAGCGGCAGAGCAGGCGGTTGTCGCCGCCCAGGGAGCGCAGACCGAGGCCCAGACCGGGCAGCGGGCGGCGATCGTAGCGCTGGCCGAGACCCGTGCCGCGCTGCCA
>CAXRCQ010000361.1:0-2747 GCA_964228845.1 Blastomonas sp. | reverse complement strand
GCGGACATCGTCGCGGCCTTTGGTGCGGCCGATGTCAACGCAGCGGTCGCCTGGAACCCGCAGCTTTCGGTGATGAAGGGCGAGCCCGGCGTCACCCAGGTGTTCAGCTCGGCCGATATTCCGGGCGAGATTCTCGACCTGATGGTGGTCGATACCGCGACGCTCAAGGCCAATCCGAACCTGGGCAAGGCGCTTGCCGGCATCTGGTATGAGACGGTCGCGTTGATGCAGCGCGACGATGCGGAAGGAAAGGCCGCGCGCGCCGCGATGGCCAAGCTCTCGGGCGCGACGCCTGACATGTTCGACAGCCAGCTCAAGACCACGTTCCTCTACGCCGATCCCAAGGCGGCGGTCGCGGCCACAACCTCGCCTGCGCTCGTCACCACGATGACCCAGGTGCGCGATTTCAGCTTCTCCAAGGGCCTGTTCAAGGGCGCAGCCAGCGCCGACGCGGTGGGCATCGCCTTTCCCGGCGGCAAGGTGCTCGGCGATCCGGCGCGCGTCACGCTGCGCTTCGACGATGCATTCATGCAGCTCGCTGCGGACGGCAAGCTGTAGGCGCGGATCGGGGCAGGGGAACGACGATGCGCTGGGTCAACCGACATCCGAGGAAAGGCGAGCGCATCCTGCTCGGCGCGATCCCGGTCGCGGTGCTGCTGATCGCCTATCTGATCGTCGCGGCGCAGCGCCATGCCGACAATCCGCTCGACAAGATCCTGCCGTTGCCCGGGCAGATGATGCAGGCCATGTCCGCGTTGATGTTCCAGGCGGACCAGCTGACCGGGCAAATCACCTTCTGGGCGGATACGCTGGCCAGCCTCTACCGGCTGGGCCTGGGTCTGGGCATCGCGACGCTGACCGCGCTGGTCGTAAGCCTGGTGCTGGGCGTGCTGCCGCCGGTGCGCGCGACGTTCGGGCCTCTGGTCACCGGCATCGCCGTCATCCCGCCGATCGCGCTGCTGCCGATCCTGTTCATCGCGCTGGGGCTGGGCGAGACCGCCAAGATCGCGCTGATCGCCATCGGCGTCGCGCCGGTGATGATCCGCGATATCGCCGCCTATATCGCCGCGCTACCCGCCGAACAGGTTATCAAGGCGCAGACCTTGGGCGCAAGCTCCTGGCAGATCATGATAAGGGTGGCTCTGCCTCAGGCGATGCCGCGCCTCATCCATGCCGTCCGCCTTGCGCTGGGTCCAGCCTGGGTGTTCCTGATTTCGGCCGAGGCGATCGCGGCGGATGTGGGGCTGGGCTATCGCATCTTCCTCGTCCGCCGTTACCTGTCGATGGACGTGATTCTGCCCTATGTCGCGTGGATCGCGCTGCTGGCGATTTTCATGGACTGGGCGCTCGCGCTCACCAGCCGCAAGGCCTTTCCCTGGGCACAAGGGCAGGGCCGATGAGCATTGAACCGATCCTTAGCCTCCAGAATGTCTGGGTCGAATATGGCGACAAGATCGTGCTGGAAAAGGTCGATCTCGACATCCAGCCCGGTTCGTTCGTCTCGATCGTCGGCCCCTCGGGCGCTGGCAAGTCGAGCCTGCTCCGCGTCATCCTGGGCCAGGAGCGCCCGACGCGGGGCACCATATCGCTCGATGGCCAGCCGCTTGCGCCCGAATGCGGCCCCGATCGCGGCGTCGTGTTCCAGCGCTATTCGGTTTTCCCGCACCTCAGTGCGCTCGGCAATGTCCTGTTCGGGCTCGAATGCGAACAGGCCCCGCTCACTGCGCGGCTGTTCGGTTCCGCGCGCAAGGCGGCGCGCGAACAGGCCGAGGCGATGCTGGTCGCGGTGGGGCTGGCCGACAGCATGCACCAATATCCCGCGCAGCTTTCCGGCGGCATGCAGCAGCGGCTCGCCATCGCGCAGGCGCTGATCAAGCGGCCGCGCATCCTGCTGCTCGACGAGCCCTTCGGTGCGCTCGACCCGGGCATCCGCGCCGACATGCACGCGCTGATCCAGCAGCTGTGGAGCGACTATGCGCTGACCATCATCATGGTGACGCACGACATTCGAGAGGCCTTTACATTGGGCACGCGCGTGCTCGCGCTCGACAAGCGCAGGCACGATCCGCACGCGCCGCACCGCTTCGGCGCGACCGCGGTCTACGACCTCACTCTCGACAAGAAGAGCAACCCGGAAGCCCCGGAAAAACCGGCGGTTCTGGAGATTGCCAAGACCCAGGAGAACGCATGATGGGAACCGAACCAACCAGCGTCGCAAGACTTTCGATGAGCCTGCCGAGCGAGCTGTTCCGCCAGCTCGATATGATGGTCGAGGAACGCGGCCTGCCGTCGCGCTCGCAGCTCATCGCCGAACTGATCCGCCATGCGCTCGCCGCGCACGAGGCGACCACGCGCCCCGACGAGATGCTCGCAGGCACGCTGACCATCGTCTATCGCGGCGACCGGGGCCGGGTGCGCCATCAGCTCGCGCAGACCCAGGCGGAATATCTGAAAGAGGTCATCTCCTCGCAGCATGTGTTCCTTGAGGACGACCAGTCGCTCGAGGTGCTGCTGGTCCAGGGGCCGGCCGTTCGCCTCAACGAGCTGTGCGATGCGCTGCGCCGGGTGCGCGGCGTGCACCAGCTGCAACTCGTCACCACCACCGCCCTGCTGCCGCCGCTTTACGAGCCGGATGCGGGCGAACATGCCAAGGGAGCCGCTGCATGACCGCCGTTCTGAGCGATCCGTCCGCCGCCCGCGCCCATGCCCGCGCCATGGCGGGCACCCGGGTGGAATCGATGCCGGTG
>CAXRCQ010000360.1:0-14299 GCA_964228845.1 Blastomonas sp. | reverse complement strand
TCCCCCTCGCCTTCGCTCCTCGGACAGACGCTCGCCGAGCTGCTGGAAACGGTGTGATTTGAACTAACCCTCTGCGGAGCCGGTCCCCTGCGAAGGCAGGGAGCCATCTCCTGAGGGATCGGAATTGAAGCAACGGCGGAGCAGACGGACAGCTTTTGGGGGAACCAGATGCGAGATGGCTATGTCTACATCATGGCCAATCGCAAGAATGGGACCCTGTACATAGGAGTGACCAACGATCTCGTTCGGAGAATAGACGAACACCGCAACGGACGGATCGAGGGTTTCACCAGAAAGCACGGATGCACCAGGCTGGTCTGGTACGAAGCATTTGAAGATCTGCACCAGGCCCGGTTGGTCGAAGTGCAGATGAAGAAGTGGAAGCGGGCATGGAAAGTCCGCGCGATCGAAGGGTTGAACAAGGACTGGGATGACCTGTGGTGGCAGCTCAGTCGATGACCAGATTTAAACGGTCCCCTGCGAAGGCAGGGGCCCATCTCCTGATCGGCCGCAGCGCGCAGCCGGCAGTTTATTGGGTGAGGTCTCAAGATGGGCCCCTGCCTTCGCAGGGGACCGTGATGGACAATCAGTTGGACAAAGCGAATGACCTACGACGGATTTGATTTCGACCCCGCAGAAGGCCCGCAACAGGGCCCGAGCTGGCAGCGTAGCAACTGGCCGCTGGCCGATAGCGACGATCTGACCGCAGCGCTCGACCCGATGCAGATGCAGGCGGCGGTAAAGGCAGCGGTGCGTGATGCGTCGAAGGCCGCTGGCAAACCCGTCGATGAAGCGGCGATTGCCCGCGCGGCGGATCGCTCGATCCGCGCAATGATGCTGATCCGCACCTACCGGGTGCGCGGCCATCTGGCGGCCGATCTCGATCCGCTGGGCCTGTCGCAGCAGGAGCTGCCCGCCGATCTTACCCCCGAATATCACGGCTTTACCGGTGCCGAGCTCGACGAGCCCGTGTTCCTGGGCGGCACGATGGGCTTCGAGAGCGCCACGATGCGCCAGCTGATAGAAACGCTGCGGGCCAATTATTGCGGCAAGGTGGGCCTCGAATACATGCACATCTCGGACGTGGAGGAGCGCCGCTTCTTCCAGGACCGGATGGAAGGCGTCGACAAGGGCGTCGAGTTCACCGAGAACGGCAAGAAGGCGATCCTTTCCAAGGTGATCGAGGCCGAGACCTTCGAGAATTTCCTCGCCAAGAAATATGTCGGGACCAAGCGCTTCGGCCTGGACGGCGGCGAATCCATGATCCCCGCGCTCGAGGCCGTCATCAAATATGGCGGCCAGCTCGGCCTCAAGGAAATCGTGTACGGCATGCCGCATCGCGGCCGCCTGAACGTGCTCGCCAATGTGATGGCCAAGCCCTATCGCGTCATTTTCCACGAATTCTCGGGCGGCTCGGCCAACCCCGATGATGTCGGCGGTTCGGGTGACGTGAAATACCATCTCGGCACCAGCACCGACCGCGAATTCGATGGCATCAGCGTTCATATGTCGCTGGTTCCCAACCCTTCGCATCTGGAAGCGGTGGATCCGGTGGTGCTCGGCAAGGTCCGCGCGCAGCAGGTAAACCGCGATGACCTGACCGATCACAGCCAGGTCCTTCCCGTGCTGCTGCACGGCGATGCGGCCTTTGCCGGACAGGGTATCGTCTGGGAGTGCCTGGGCTTCTCGGGCATTCGCGGCTACAATACCGGCGGCTGCATCCATTTCATCGTCAACAACCAGATCGGCTTTACCACGAGCCCGCAATTTGCGCGCTCGTCGCCCTATCCTTCGGACGTTGCCAAGGGCGTCCAGGCGCCGATCCTGCACGTCAATGGCGACGATCCCGAAGCGGTGACCTTTGCCTGCAAGATGGCGATCGACTTCCGTCAGCGTTTCCACCGCGATGTCGTGATCGACATGTGGTGCTATCGCCGCTTCGGCCATAACGAGGGTGACGAGCCCAGCTTCACTCAGCCGCAGATGTATGCGCAGATCCGCAAGCATCCGAAGGTCAGCAAGATCTATGGCGATCGTCTGATCGCCGAGGGCGTGGTGACGCAGGACTGGATCGACGAGACCGCGAAGACCTTCTCGGACAATCTCGAGGTCGAGTTCGAGGCGGGCAAGACCTACAAGGCGAACAAGGCGGACTGGTTCGCCGGGCGCTGGTCGGGCCTGCACATGCCGGCTGACGATGAGCACGCACGGCGCAATGTCGAAACCGGCATCGACAAGAAGCTGATGGACAGTCTGGGCCGCACGCTCACGACCATTCCCGAAGGCCATGAGGTGCACAAGACACTGCGCCGCGTCATCGATGCCAAGCGCGAGATGTTCGAAAAGGGCGAAGGCTTCGACTGGGCGACCGGCGAAGCGCTGGCCTATGGTTCGCTGGTGTCGGAAGGCTATGCTGTTCGCCTGTCGGGCCAGGATTCGGGCCGCGGCACCTTCAGCCAGCGCCACGCGGTCTGGATCGACCAGAATACCGGCGGGCGCTATCTGCCACTGGAGCAGGTGCCGCATGGCCGGTTCGAGGTGCTCGACAGCCCCCTTTCCGAATATGGTGTGCTCGGTTTCGAATATGGCTATGCCATGGCCGATCCGAAGACGCTGGTGCTGTGGGAAGCGCAGTTCGGCGATTTCGCCAATGGCGCGCAGATCATGATCGACCAGTTCATCGCCAGCGGCGAGGCCAAGTGGCTGCGCGCCAATGGCCTGGTGATGCTGCTGCCGCACGGCATGGAGGGCCAGGGCCCCGAGCACAGCTCGGCGCGTCTCGAACGCTTCCTGCAATTGTGCGCGGGCGACAATATCCAGGTGTGCAACATCACGACGCCGGCCAATTATTTCCACGTGCTGCGCCGCCAGATGCACCGGAATTTCCGCAAGCCGCTGATCATCATGACGCCCAAGTCGCTGCTGCGGCACAAGATGGCGGTGTCCAAGGCGAGCGAGTTCCAGGGCAACAGCCATTTCATGCGCATCCTTTCCGACCCCAACCAGCCGGAAGACAAGGACATCAAGCGCCTGGTGCTGTGCTCGGGCAAGGTCGCGTTCGACCTGATGGAAGCGCGCGATGCCGCCGGTGACAAGAACACCGCGATCATCCGCCTCGAGCAGCTCTACCCCTTCCCCGGCGAGCCGCTGACCATTCGCCTCAAGCGCATGGTCAATCTGGAAGAGGTCGTCTGGGCACAGGAAGAGCCGCGCAACAATGGCAGCTGGTTCTTCGTCGAGCCGTTGATCGAGGAATGTCTGGCGGATGCTGGCGTCGCTCCCAAGCGCGCCCGCTATGCCGGTCGCGTCGCGGCGGCATCGCCCGCCACCGGCCTCGCCAAGCGGCACCAGGCCGAACAGGGCGCCCTGATTGCAGACGCGCTCGGCCATGATGTCCGCGAGGAAATCCGTCGGCAGCGCGGCAGCTGAGGCACCAGAAACATAATCAATTCCGCATGTTGGACGCGGATAGAAATAGGGTTTGTGAACCATGAGCATCGAAGTCAAAGTCCCCGTTCTGGGTGAATCGATCAGCGAAGCGACCATCGGCGAATGGCTGAAGAAGCCGGGCGACACGGTCGCCGCCGACGAGCCGATCGCCAGCCTGGAAACCGACAAGGTCGCGGTGGAAGTTCCCGCCCCTGCCGCCGGCGTGCTGGGCCAGCTGATCTTTGCCGAAGGCGATACGGTGCAGGTCGGATCGATCCTGACCACGATCGAAAGCTCGGGCGCTGCCGTTGCCACGGCTGCCGCCGCACCGCAGCCGGCAATTGCGAAGAGCGACGCTGCCCCCGCCCCGGCTGCTGTTGCGGCACCTGCCCCCGCCCCGACCGGCGAGCCGGTGAGCCTGTCGCCCGCCGTGCGCCGTCTGGTGCTCGAGCATGGGCTTGACCCGACCAGCATCAAGGGTACCGGCAAGGACGGCCGCCTGACCAAGGAAGACGTGCTTGCCGCTGCCGAAGCAGCCAAGGCCGCTCCTGCACCTGCCGCCGCCGCTCCCGCTGCTGCGCCTGCTGCCGCCGTCGCCGGCGGCGCTGCCGGTCGCGAGACCGAGCGCGTGCGCATGACCCGCATCCGCCAGACCATCGCCAAGCGCCTCAAGAGCGCGCAGGACACGGCGGCGATGCTGACCACCTTCAACGATGTCGACATGACCGCGGTGATGGAAGCGCGCAACAACTACAAGGATTTGTTCGAGAAGAAGCACGGCGTGCGCCTCGGCTTCATGGGCTTTTTCGCCAAGGCCGCGTGCCTGGCGCTCAAGGACGTGCCTTCGGTCAATGCGCAGATCGATGGCGACGAGATCGTCTATCACAATTATGCCGATATCTCGGTCGCGGTCAGCGCACCCAACGGCCTGGTCGTGCCGGTGATCCGCAATGCCGAGAGCCTGAGCTTCGCGGGCATCGAGAAGACCATCGCCGATTTCGGCAAGCGCGCCAAGGATGGCACGCTCAAGATGGAAGAAATGCAGGGCGGTACCTTCACCATCTCGAACGGCGGCGTGTTCGGATCGCTGATGTCGACGCCGATCATCAACCCGCCGCAGAGCGCGGTGCTGGGCCTGCACCGCATCGACCAGCGCCCGGTCGTCATGCCCGACGGCTCGATCGCTGCGCGCCCGATGATGTATCTGGCGCTCAGCTATGACCATCGCCTGATCGACGGCCGCGAGGCTGTGACGTTCCTCAAGACGATCAAGGAAGCGATCGAGGACCCGACGCGGCTGCTGATCGATCTTTAATCGAGCGAACGGGCCGGGCGGAAACGACAGCGTAATTCTTCGTCACCCCCGCGCAGGCGGGGGTCCCGCTGCTGCCCCCGACCATGACCAGGCGCGATTAGCGCTTCTGCGGGAATGACGGGAAAGACAGTGCCAGACGGGTCTGATATGACCCGAACGCACGATGGAGTTTGAAAATGGCTGATTATGATTTCGACGTTCTGGTGATCGGTGCCGGCCCTGGCGGCTATGTCGCGGCGATCCGTGCGGCGCAACTAGGCCTGAAGACCGCGTGCGTCGAAAGCCGCGAGACGCTGGGCGGCACCTGCCTCAATGTCGGCTGCATCCCCTCCAAGGCGATGCTGCACGCGTCCGAGCTGTTCGAGGAAGCCGCCAGCGGCAAGCTCGCCAAGCTGGGCATTAAGGGCAGCGTCGAACTGGACCTCGAGACGATGCACGCGCAGCGCCGAGATGCGGTCAAGGGCCTGACCGGCGGGATCGAATATCTGTTCAAGAAGAACAAGGTCGAATGGCTCAAGGGCCACGCCGCGTTCACCTCTGCCGATACCGTCGATGTCGCGGGCAAGAGCTATCGCGCCAAGAACATCGTCATCGCCACCGGATCGTCGGTCACCCCGCTGCCCGGGATCACCGTGGACAATGACGCGCAGGTCATCGTCGATTCGACCGGTGCGCTCGAACTCGCCAAGGTGCCCGGCCATATGGTCGTCATCGGCGGCGGCGTGATCGGTCTGGAACTCGGCTCGGTATGGAAGCGCCTCGGCGCCAAGGTCACCGTCGTCGAATATCTCGACCAGATCCTGCCCGGCATGGACGGCGAAATCCGGAAGGAAGCCAACAAGGTCTTCAAGAAGCAGGGCATCCAGTTCAAGCTTTCGACCAAGGTCACCGGTGCCGAAGTCAAGGACGGCAAGGCGGTGCTGACCGTCGAGCCTTCCGCTGGTGGCGATCCGGAAGCCATCGAAGCCGATGTCGTGCTGGTCTCGATCGGCCGTCGTCCGAACACCGATGGCCTCGCGCTCGACAAGGCTGGTCTTGCCGTCAACGGCCGCGGTCAGGTCGAGATCGATCATGATTTCCAGACCAGTGTCGCCGGCATCTGGGCGATCGGCGATTGCGTGCCCGGCCCGATGCTGGCGCACAAGGCCGAGGACGAAGGCATTGCCGTGGCCGAGAATATCGCGGGGCTCACGGGAATCGTGAACCACGACATCATCCCGAGCGTCGTCTACACCATGCCCGAGATCGCGGGCGTGGGCCTCACCGAAGAACAGGCCAAGGAGCGCGGCGAGATCAAGGTCGGCAAGTTCCCGATGATGGCCAATTCGCGCGCCAAGACCAATCACGAAGGCGACGGGCTGGTCAAGGTGATCTCCGACGCCAAGACCGACCGCGTGCTCGGCGTGTGGATCATCGCCTCATTGGGCGGCACGATGATCGCGCAAGCCGCGCAGGCGATGGAATTCGGCGGCACCAGCGAGGATATCGCGTACACCTGCCACGCCCACCCGACGCACAGCGAAGCGCTGAAGGAAGCGGCCATGGCCGTGCAGGGCAAGCCGATCCATATCTGAGAGGCCAAAGCCGCTCTCTCCCCCTTGGGGGAGAGATACGAAGGCTTGCCAGTGAAGCTGGCTAGCCGAAGTTGAGAGGGGTAGCGCGAATTGCCCCTCTCTGCTGCGACTAGGCAGCAAGCTGCCAAGTCTCGCTGTCGCTCCCCTGAAGGGGAGAGAGCCTTTCTGCTTTGGCATATCCGCGGGTCAGGGGAAAGGCTCGTTGCCCTGCCCCACGTCCTGACGTGGCAAGTGCGCCCAGATCGCCTAAAGGTCTTTGCATGACCAACCCCATCTCGCCAGCCCCCCTGCCCGCTTTCGATTTCGGAACCATTCTTGGCGCGCTCGACATGTTCGGGATTGCGGTGTTTGCCGCATCGGGTGCCTTGGCTGCAGCGGCGAAGCGGCAGACATTCGTCACCTTCACCTTTTTCGCGCTCGTCACCGGTGTCGGCGGCGGGACAGTTCGCGATCTACTGATCGGTGCTCCGGTATTCTGGATCGTCAATTCGCGCGTGCTCGTCGTCGTGCTGGCGGTCGCCCTCCTGCTCTGGGTCACTCCACAACGATGGTGGCAAGGCAAGATGCTCGACTGGTTCGATGCGGCCGGGCTCGGCGCTTATGGCGTGTTCGGCGCGGCCAAGGCGCTGCAATATGGCATCGAACCGTTGCCCGCCGTGATGATGGGCGTGATCACCGCGTGCGTCGGCGGCATCATCCGCGATGTGCTGGCTGGCGAGCCCTCGATCATCCTGCGGCCAGAACTGTACGTGACTGCTGCCGCGCTGGCATCAGGATCCTATGTCGGCCTGCGCCTGGTCGAGGTCGATCGGCCGGTTGCGGCGGTCATCGCTGCCATTGCAGGATTCGTGCTGCGTGGCTTTGCCATCCGTTATAATATTGCACTGCCTGCCTATCGCGGCGGCGGCAACGCGGGGGACTGACGCAATGGTGTTCCGGCTGAAGCGGCGGATGGTCATGCGCTGGCACGTCTGGCTCGGCTGGCTAGTGGGCGTCCCGCTGCTGCTGTGGACCGTATCGGGGCTGTTCATGGCGAGCTTCCCGATCGAAAGTGTGCGTGGCGAGCATCTCAAGGCCGAGCCGACTGCCCTGCCCGCCTTCCGGCCCGTCGCGCCGATCCTCCAGGGGCGTCCGGTGCAGATGCTGACGCTCGGTCAGCAGGCGGGAATCCCGGTCTGGGTGATCAAATATGAAGATGGCGGCGAACGCCGTGCCGATGCGCGCACCGGTGCGCTGCTGCCTGCGGTGAATGCCCCCGAGGCCGGGCTGATCGCTCGCGCAGCGTTCGCTGGTGACGCCCCACTGCAGGGCGTGACCCATTATTCTGCCGAAAATGCCCCGTTGGAACTGCGCCGTCCGCGCCCGAGCTGGCAAGCACGCTTCGCGGACGACACGCATATCTATATCGACGCGGAAACCGGCGCGGTGCTGGCAACGCGCAGCGCCTTGTGGCGCGCGTTCGATTTCATGTGGGGCCTGCACATCATGGACCTGCAGACGCGCGAGGACACCCATCACCCGATCCTGATCGGGTTTGCAGCGTTTGCGGCACTCTCGGTGCTGATCGGCATCTGTCTGTTACCCCTGCGGCGCGCGAAGGGGCGAAGCGCGCCGCAGGGGGTCAGACCGGGTGGGAACGGCCAGAAATGACCGATCCCGTCCGGTAACTCGCGCCCTTATTCGGGCGGAAAGGGTTCGCTATCGTCATTGCGCCAAGCGTAATCGTCCTCATCCGGATCCGTGCTGAACGGCGGATCGGTAACCGCGACGCCATTGTCGAATGCGCCACCATTTGCGCCCCACGACCCGTTGGCGCGGTTGAAGCGGACATAATCGATGCGGCCAAAGCTGATGCCGCAGGTAAAGCTGTCGACGCCGTTGCGGCGCAAGCCCACCAGGCCCTCGACGCGCCAGCCATTGCCCTCTCGCAGGACATTGTCGATCCGTTCGACCCGCGAGCCGAGCCCCGACTGCGCCACGGCTGCTGCGCCACAGCGATCGCTTGCGGAGCGGACATCGTCGTTATAGCTGCGATCATCGCCACGCCGTGCCGAATTGGTCGCCGCGCTGGCCACCGCCGCGATACCACCGAGGATCAGCACGCCGGCCAGAATATCGCCACCATCGATACCGCGATTGCGACCGCGCCAGCGGCGATCACCCCAACCTCTGCGCCATTGGCTGGCGCTCTCGTCGCCAGGGTTCCAGCCCATGGCGCCGATCGGGGCTGCATCCAGGGTACCATGCGACACCGGGGCGGCCATGGCCGGAGCCATGCCCGTAACCATCATCGCACCTGCGGTGCCCAGACCTGTCAGTGCTTTCAACATCGCTTTGCCTTTCCTTGGGCAAGGCCCGGGCGCAACTGCGCTGTACCCTGTTTAACCGGTTGTTTAGGCGGTCCGGCCTGTCGCCAGGCTGAACCGCCAGGGAGCAGAGGTGACAACCCTAGTCCTAGCGGAAATTGCCGAGCCCGCTGAGACGCAGGTCACGCACCCGCCCCCGATCCACGAAACAGGTAAAACGACCACGATCGGTATTGCCGCGCCAGCGACCACCATTCTCGACCACGATGCGACCCTGGACGCGCAGCCCGAAACGGGTGCGATCGATGTCGCGAATGTCAGTGACCTGCGCGAAGCGGCCGAAGCGGCGCGCCTCGATCTCGGCGGCGCGGACGCACTGGTTCACCGCGCGATCGCCGCGCCCGCCATTCCAGCCCTGTCCGCCGCCCCAACCGGGGCCACCGCCATGCCACTGCGCCGCCGCAGGGGTTGCAGCAGCGAGGATCGCAGCCCCCGCAAGGAGCGCCGATCCGATGAGTCCCTTTGCCTTTGCCATGTTCCCGTTCCTTCCGTCACTTCCCGCCATCGCTGCGGGCATGTCCACGGTTTACCGATTCGCCGCTGTGGCGAGCCTGAATTGGGATGACAGCGTTCGTTCAGGTATTGTGGCAGTTAGATGAACGATAATCATGATCTGGTGACAAACAAAAACCCCGGCGGTTGTCCGCCGGGGTTTTCGCAATTTCCGAACCGGATCAGCCGATCACAGCTTGCCGGTCAGCTCCGGGACTGCAGTGAACAGATCCGCGACCAGGCCGATGTCTGCCACCTGGAAGATCGGGGCGTCCTCGTCCTTGTTGATGGCGATGATGGTCTTGCTGTCCTTCATGCCTGCAAGGTGCTGGATCGCGCCCGAGATGCCGACGGCGACATAGACTTCCGGCGCGACGATCTTGCCGGTCTGGCCGACCTGATAGTCGTTGGGGACATAGCCCGCGTCCACCGCGGCGCGCGAGGCACCGATGCCGGCGCCCAGCTTGTCGGCGAGCGGGGTGATGACTTCCTCGAACTTCTCGCCCGAACCCAGCGCGCGGCCACCCGAGACGATGATCTTGGCGCTGGTCAGTTCCGGACGCTCGCTCTTGGCGATTTCGGCGCTGACAAAGCTCGAAAGGCCCGCATCGGCGGCGCCGCCGACATTCTCGATCGCCGCCGAGCCGCCTTCGGTCGCCGCCATGTCGAAGGCGGTGCCGCGCACGGTGATGACCAGCTTGGCGTCCGACGATTCGACCGTGGCGATGGCGTTGCCGGCATAGATCGGACGGGTGAAGGTCTTGGGGCCTTCCACCGAGAGAATGTCTGAAATCTGCATCACGTCGAGCAGGGCTGCGACACGCGGCGCGATGTTCTTGCCGGTGGTGGTGGCGGGCGCCAGGAACGCGTCATGGCTTTCCATCAGCTTGGCGACCAGCGGTGCGACATTTTCAGCGAGGCCGTGCTCGAGCGAGGCATCGTCGGCAACATGCACGGTAGCGACACCAGCGACCTTGGCGACCTGTTCGGCGACCGCGCCGCAGCCCGAGCCTGCGACCAGCGCATGGACTTCACCCAGCTTGCCCGCCGCCGTGACGACCGCGAGCGTTGCATCTTTCATGACCGCATTGTCATGCTCAACCCATACAAGCGTCTTCATCAGGCGACTCCCATTTCCTTGAGCTTGCCGACCAGCGCGTCGACATCGGCAACCTTGATCCCGGCGCTGCGCACCGGCGGTTCGGTGACCTTGAGCGTGGTCAGGCGCGGAGCAATATCGACGCCGTAATCGCCCGGGGTCTTCGTATCCAGCGGCTTCTTCTTCGCCTTCATGATATTGGGCAGCGAGGCATAGCGCGGCTCGTTCAGGCGAAGGTCGGTGGTGACGATCGCGGGCGTGTTCAGCTTGACGGTCTGAAGCCCGCCATCGATTTCACGCGCGACGGTGATCGCGTCGCCCTCGACCGATACGGTGTTGGCGAAGGTCGCCTGGCCCCAGCCGAGCAGCGCGGCCAGCATCTGGCCGGTCTGGTTGCGGTCATCGTCGATCGCCTGCTTGCCGAGCAGGATCAGGCCGGGATTTTCTTCCCCAGCCACCTTGGCGAGCAGCTTGGCAACGGCCAGCGGCTCGACGGTCTCGTCGGTTTCGATAAGGATCGCGCGGTCGGCACCCATGGCAAGCGCGGTGCGCAGCGTTTCCTGCGCCTTGGCCGGGCCGACCGAAACGGCGACGACTTCTTCCGCCTTGCCCGCTTCCTTGATGCGCAGCGCCTCTTCGACGGCGATCTCGTCGAACGGGTTCATGCTCATCTTGACGTTGGCCAGGTCAACCCCGGTGCCATCCGCCTTGACGCGCGGCTTCACGTTATAGTCGATGACCCGTTTCACGGGCACAAGGATCTTCATGGCGCTTCCTTCCCTATTGATCGTGAACCCTATCTAGTTTCCGTTCACGTAAACGTCAAGTGGTGGCGTAGAGCCTATCCTCTCCCTGTACGGGAGAGGATATGGAGACCTGGCAGCCCTGAGCTTTTCGAAGGACTGCCTAGTCGGAATTGGAGAGGGCCAGTGCTGGCGCAAGCGCCGCGCAGCCACCCTCTCCCAGCTTCGACTAGGTTCGCGTTCCGCTCACCAAGTCTTCGCAACCCTCTCCCGTCAAGGGAGAGGGTGTAATGACACCTATCAAGCCGCCTGCTTGACCTGCGCGACGATCTTCTCGGCGGCATCGCCAAGATTGTCGGCGCTGACGATCGGCAGACCGCTGTTCGCGAGGATATCCTTGCCCTGCTGCACGTTGGTGCCTTCAAGGCGCACCACCAGCGGGACCGACAGGTTCACTTCCTTGGCAGCCGCGACAATGCCCTCGGCAATGATGTCGCACTTCATGATGCCGCCGAAGATGTTGACCAGAATCCCCTTCACCGCGGGATCGGACAGGATGATCTTGAACGCTGCGGTCACCTTTTCCTTGCTCGCGCCGCCGCCGACATCGAGGAAGTTGGCGGGGACCATGCCGTTGAGCTTTATGATGTCCATCGTCGCCATGGCGAGGCCCGCACCGTTGACCATGCAGCCAATGTCACCATCGAGCTTGATATAGGCGAGGTCGTACTTGCTGGCCTCGACCTCCATCGGGTCTTCCTCGGTCTCGTCGCGCAGCTTCTCGACATCGGGGTGACGATAGAGCGCATTCGAATCGAAGCTCATCTTGGTGTCGAGGACGAGCAGCTTGCCGTCCTTTGTTTCCACCAGCGGGTTGATCTCGAGCATCGCGCAATCGAGATCCATGAACGCGGTGTAAAGCTGCTGCGCCAGCTTGGCGGCCTGCTTGTTGAGGTCGCCGGTCAGCTTCAGCGCGAACGCCACGGCGCGGCCATGGTGCGGCATGAAGCCCTGGGCCGGATCGATGGTGATGGTGGTGATGCGCTCGGGCGTGTCGTGCGCGACCTGCTCGATGTCCATGCCGCCTTCGGTCGAGACGATCATCGCTACGCGGCCAGTCTTGCGATCGACCAGCATCGAGAGGTAATATTCGGCAGCAATGTCGACGCCATCGGTGATGTACAGACGATTGACCTGCTTGCCGGCATCGCCGGTCTGGATCGTCACCAGCGTGTTGCCGAGCATTTCGCCCGCATCCTTGCGGACATCGTCGAGCGACTTGGCGAGGCGCACGCCGCCCTTGGCATCGGCACCCAGTTCCTTGAACTTGCCCTTGCCGCGACCGCCGGCATGGATCTGCGCCTTGACGACGTAAAGCGGCCCGGGCAGCTTTTCCGCGCCGGCAACGGCTTCGTCGACAGTCAGCGCGGCATGGCCGGCAGGGATGCCGATGCCATATTTCGCGAGCAGTTCCTTGGCCTGATATTCGTGGATGTTCATGAGGGCTCCCATGCCTTTCTGATGTGGCCGGGCGGACGACTCGATTTCGGTCCAAACCCGACCGATAATCGGTCGATGAACGTATGTGCGGGCGCTAAAGCATAGACGCGCGGCAAAGGAAACCCTGCAATCGAGCAGGATGCCGCGGATTTTGCGCAGTCAGTTGCCAACCGCGCAAATCAGGCCTGAAGAACTGACCACAGCCAGGATTTCCGGATCGCCCAGCGCCCTGGTGCGGCGCAGGAATTCTTCGAAATTGCCCGCCTGTTGCAGCTTGCCCAGCCGCCCCAACCGCTGGAGTTGTACTAGGGACAATCGATCAACCATGCGGCTGGCCATGCACGCGGATACCGGGCGACTGAGGCCCGTGCGCTCGAGCGCTGCGCGGGTACGCGTTTCCGGGCTGGCACATCCGGAAAGCGCCAGGGTCGCAAGGCCGAACAGGACAGCGCCAGTGCGTCCCACCCGGTCCAGCCTTGCGATCCGCAGCGGCATGATCAGGCTTCGGTCTTCACGCTCTGCGCGCGCTCGATCGCCTCGACGACTATCCGACGCGCTTCTTCAGCATCGCCCCATTTGCCGATTCGCACCCATTTTTCGGTTTCCAGATCCTTGTAGTGGGTGAAGAAATGCTCGATCTGCGCGAACACGATGTCGGGCATGTCCTCCTTTTCGCGCACATCGGTATAATAAGGGAAGGTCGCGGTATCGGGCACGCAGACGACCTTCTCGTCGCCGCCATGCTCGTCTTCCAGGTTCAGAACCGCGATGGGGCGCGCACGCACCACCGATCCCGGCATGAACGGCGAGCGGGCAACAACCAGCGCATCGAGCGGATCGCCATCGGGCGACAGCGTGTGCGGGATGAAGCCGTAATTGGCCGGATAGCGCCTCGGCGTGTGCAGGATGCGGTCGACGAACAGTGCACCCGAATCCTTGTCGAACTCGTACTTCACCGGTTCGCCGCCGGTGGGCACCTCGATGATCACGTTGACATTGTTCGGCGGGTTCTTGCCGGTCGGAATGTTCTTGATAAGCATGTGGATGGAGGCCTTTGTTCTGGTTCCCCCCTCTGAACGACCTGCCCGTTCCTTCAGTGTTCAGCGGGTTTGCGGCGCAAGCAGGCGGTCCAGGCCGGTTTCGCCCTGCCCCGTCTTGCGGAGCGCCGGATAGCGCAAGCCGCCCTTATAGGAAAGGGCGGTTTCGCGGTATCGCTTGCCGCGCTTTACCAGCAGATCGACGGTGCCGGTGGAGGTGGTCGCAGCCACGGCAGACTTGAGCGCGTCAGCGGAATAATCGCGACCGGCCACGCCCGTAATCTGGTCACCCACGGTCATGCCCGCATCAAAGGACGGGCTGCCCCACATGACCTGCGCGATCTTGCCGTCCTTTTCGACGATCAGACCGATCGAATGGCTGAGATCGGCCGTGCCCGAAGCCACTTCGCTCGCGCGGATGTAGTTGCTGGGCTCGGGTACATAGACCAGCTCATAGCCGCCAAGCGCGAAGCCCTGCTTGCCGACTTCGGACGTAACTTCGTACACGCGCGTCTGGAAAAAGCCCTGCCAGTCATAAGGCTGCACAGCGTTCAGCGCGGCGACGACATCGGGCAGTTCATAGGTCACCACGCCCCAGTCGCCCTCGCGCCCGCCAAAAAAGGCGCGCGCGAAATCCTGGAGCGAGCGGGCATTGCCCGATTCGCGGCGGATAATCTGGTCGGCCTCGAGCCAGATCATCATGCCCTCGTTATAATAATCCTCGCTGCGCTGATAGCTGGTCCA
>CAXRCQ010000359.1:0-8231 GCA_964228845.1 Blastomonas sp. | reverse complement strand
GGCGGTGCCGATGATCCAGGCGCGCGCGCGTGCCTCTGCCATCGTCATCGCGCTGGAAGAAAGCCTGGACTTCGAAAAGGGTGGGGAACTGGCGCTGGCACTGGCGCGCATCTATCGCGAAGCCAGCCGCCGCATCAACGCCGCGATGAGCCCCGACAAGGTCGATGTGCTGCAGTCGGCACGCCAGATGCTCGCCGAGATCGCCGAGGCCTGGAAGCGCATCGCGCCGAAATAATCCGGCTCAGGACTGGGCAGGAGCGGAGGCGAGCCTGCGCGAGCCCGCACCGCGCGGCGCATCGAACGGTGCGGCAGCAAGGGGTGTAGAGACCTTGCGCGCCACCCGCATCTGGCAGAGCTTGCTGTCGATGCCGTTCCACAATGCACGAAACACACGGGCAGCCTGGCTGTCGGGCGTCATGACGCCGACCGGCAGCCTGCTGCAAGACATCTGCTCTGCCGCGCTCGACATCGGCACCACCGGCCAGTCCGGATGGTCCGCCAGCGCCGCCTTGTGCAGCATGCGCCTGCGATCGACCATCGAGAAGACCGGAAGGATCGGTGCATGCCGTCCGCGCTTGTGGGTGACGTAATCGCGCACCCGCTCGAGCCCGCGCACCGCGAGCGGGGCGGGGATCACCGGCACGATGATCAAATCTGTCACCAGCAGCAGCCTGCGCGCGGTATCGCCCAGCCCGGGCGGGCAGTCGATCACGATGCGGTCGTAGCGCTCTTTCAGCTCGACCAGAAGACGACCCAGCCGCTGCTGCTGCGCCATGTGGACGAACCAGTTGTCGGTGCGGCGCATGTCCTCTTCGGGCACCAGAACATCGAGCCCGGCGATCTTGCTGGGCAGGATATGCGCCTGAATATCGGCAATTCCGTGCATCAGCCTGGCCGCATCCATGCGCGGCGGCTGGCGGCTTTCGACCAGCATCGCGGTGCTGTCGCCCTGGCCGTCGAGATCCCATAGCAGCGTGCGATTGCCGGCCCGGGCTGATTCCCATGCAAGATTGACCGAAAGCGTGGTCTTGCCCACGCCCCCCTTGGGATTGAATACGGCAATGGCGGCCAAAGAGAATCCCCCCGATCTGGAGGTTTCTTGAATACGCTGCTTACCCTGGCCAGGCAAGCAGCGCCGGAGCGCCCACAGCGCCGCCATGGTTAATGTCCCCTTGCAGGACCGACCCGGCCCCTGACGTTAACGCACTCGTCAACCGGTTGGCCATTCGCTCATGATCGTCGCAACATCGAAATAGTCGCGCCAATAGGCGACGAGGCCGTCGCGGATCTCGAACACGCCGGTAACCGGAAGCTCGACCCATTTGTCAGCCAGCCTGTGCCGGTCGAGCCGTTCGAGCATCACGACATCGCCATGGACGGCGGACCGGATCACGCGGAACTCGTTCTCCAGCGTCGGCGCGAAAAAAGGTTCGAGCACCGCGCGAATGCCGTGCGGCCCATGGACCGTACCGAGTGGCGGCGGGTTGGTATATTCGCAATCCTGCGCCACCAGCTGCAGCGCGGTGTCATAATCGAGCGGTTCCATGGCCTTGAGAAAGGCCTGGGCAATGGCAAGCGGATCGGAATCGGGCATGTGACATTCTCCTGCGGCTCAGCCGGGAGAGTGCCGCGTTCAGCGCCGCAAGGCCATTACGTCGCAGGTCATGCCCGAAATTACCGCGCCGGGTAGCGCAGCCTGCCGAGGAAGCGCGAGAGGCTCAGGCTCTCACCCTTGTTCGTCCATTTCGCCTTGGCCTTCTCGAACTGCATCACATTGTCGATGCGGCGTTCCAGAAACGCGTGGGTGTCGGCGAAATCGGGGCTCTCGTCGTCGAGAAACGCCATCAGGGTCGAGCCATAGACCCCCGAGAGGATCATGCGCTTGGTATAATGGTTGTAATCGGTCGCGGTATCGCCTGCCAGCCGCCACAT
Source organism: Blastomonas sp. (assembly GCA_964228845.1). GTDB lineage: Bacteria > Pseudomonadota > Alphaproteobacteria > Sphingomonadales > Sphingomonadaceae > Blastomonas. The sequence goes on along the minus strand of CAXRCQ010000359.1, from coordinate 6,299 downwards.
CAGGTCGGCCGTGCGCCACGAGATGCGCGCGGTGCGAGCGAGATTGGCGGGCAGCGCCATGATCGCGGTCGCGCGGCGCAGCGCCTCGCGCTGGTGCGCCACCGCCTCGAAGCGGAAGGCGACGAGCGCGCGGATGCGCTCGCGGATCTTCATGGCGGCGATGCGCTCGGGCGGGAAGGCCTCGATCATCTGCGCATCGATATGGCCGATCCAGGCATCGATCATGTCCATCGGCCCGGTGTCGAAGGCGAGCGTCGCGAGACCCGCTTCCACGCCCTGCGCGGTCGCGGCGGCATCACGCGCGGCCGGGGTCCAGCCGTCGAACACCGCCTCGTCGGCAATGAACGGCGGCAGGAACTGGCGCACCTCGTCCATTGTCGGGTCGGCGGGCAGGGTGTCGAGCTTGGTCGGGCGGTACATGCGGGTGCCTCCATGGATGTTCCCACAATTAGGGAGCCGGGGGCGAAGCTGCAAGCCGCGCCGCGCGCCGCGCCTCGGGGAGACGCACCAGCACCAGCGCCACGCCGATCAGGACCATCCCGAGCGTATCGAAGGGCGACAATGTCTCGCCGAATACTCGCCAGCCGATCAGCGCGGCGATGGCAGGCTGGCTGAGCAATGCGATTCCGAGCACCACGGGCGAAAAGTGGCTGACGGCATAGACCATCGCGCCCTGGCCGAAGAGCTGACAGACAAGCGCGAGCATCAGCACCGGCGTCCAGTCGGTCGGCCAGACCGGTTCGCCCAGCAGCCACGCAATGGCCAGCATCGGGCCGATGCCGAAAACGGTCGACCAGACCAGCACCGACCAGCTGCCCATCTCGCCCCGGACATGGCGGATGCTGAGCAGATAGACCACGTACAGCACGCCCGCGAGCAGGCAGAACAGGTCGCCGACAAGGTTGCGGACATCGAGCTCGTAAGAGCTTCCCATCAGCAGGCCCGCGCCCAGCACCGCCAGCGCCACCGCGCCCAGTTCCGCCTTGTGTGGCCAGGCGCGGCCGAGGATGAAGCCGTAGACGACCAGCATCACGCTGCCCATATTGCCGAATAGGGTCGAGTTGGCGAGCTTGGTCCGCTCGATGCCGAAATTCCAGCTGGCCAGATCGAGCGCAAAGGCCACGCCGCTCAGGCCCAGTACCCACCAGATGGAACTGCGATAGCCGGTGAGCGGCTCGCGCTGCTGCCGGGCGATCAGGACCAGTACCGGCAGCGCCAGGGTCAGCCGCCAGAAACCGGCGGAGACCGGCCCGGTATCGGCCATGCGCACGAAAAGCGGACCGGTGGCGAGCGCAATATTGGCGAGGATCAGCGCAAGGATCGCGAGAATCCCGCCCCGCTCGGTTGCTTTTGTCATGACCGGCCTTTAGCCATTCGGTTAAACGCTGTCGCGGGGCATTTCCCGATGGCGCGCAAAGGAGACATGCTGCCCATGCCCACCCTGTTCGATCCTGTCCAGCTTGGCGCGATCGCCTGCCCCAACCGCATCCTGATGGCACCGCTTACCCGCTGCCGCGCGACGCGCGCGCACGTTCCGGTGCCGCTGATGGGCGAATATTATGCGCAGCGCGCGAGCGCGGGGCTGATCATCTCCGAAGCGACCGGAATCAGCGCCGAAGGTCTGGGCACCCCGTTTGCGCCGGGCATCTGGAATGACGAGCAGGTCGAGGGCTGGAAGCCGGTGGTCGAGCGCGTGCACCAGGCGGGCGGGCGAATCATCTGCCAGCTCTGGCACATGGGGCGGCTGGTGCATCCCGATTTCAACGGCGGCAAGACCCCGGTCTCGGCCTCGGCGACACGGTTCGACTATCACGCGCATACCTATGAGGGGACCAAGCCCTATGAAACCGCGCGTCCGCTGGAGGTCGGCGAAATTCCACGGCTCCTCGACGATTATGCCCGTGCGACCGAAAATGCCAAGCGCGCCGGTTTCGATGGCGTGCAGATCCATGCCGCCAATGGCTATCTGATCGACCAGTTCCTGCGCTCCTCGTCCAACCTGCGCGACGACGACTATGGCGGCGCGGTCGAGAACCGCATCCGCCTGCTCGGCGAGGTCGCCGAGCACCTGGTCGGGGTCTGGAGCCACGACCATGTCTCGGTGCGCCTGTCTCCCAATGGCGAGACGCAGGGGGTGAACGACGCGACACCGGAGGAAACCTTCACCGCGGCTGCCGCGCTGCTCGACAAGATCGGTATCGCATTTCTGGAGCTGCGCGAGCCGCCGATGGACGGCACGTTCGGGGCGAGCGACGTACCGCCGGTCAGCCCGCATATCCGCAAGGTGTTTTCGGGTCCGCTGGTGCTCAACAGCGATTATGATCACGACAAGGCGGTTGCCGCGATGGCGGGCGGCATTCCCGACGCGATCAGCTTCGGCCGTACCTTCCTCGCCAATCCGGACCTTCCCGCGCGACTGGCGGTCAATGCGCCGCTGACCCCGGACAATCCCGCGCGCTGGTATGGCGGCACGCCCGAGGGCTATACCGACTACCCGACCATGGCCGAGCAGGGGCTGAACGCAGAGGCCGCCGCCGCGTCATGATCGCCAGTGGCCAGCCCTGGCTGATCAGTGCGGTGCTGCTGGGCACGGCGCTGGCGCTGCTACTGGCCGAGGCGATCTTCCCGCGCCGTCATCGCAGCCTGCCAGTGGCAAGGCGCTGGCCCGCGCATGTCGGCTTCGTGCTGGTCAACATGCCGGTCGAGCGCGGGGTGCAGGCGCTGATCTTCATCGCGCTGTTCGGTGCGGTGACGGGCTATGCGTCGCAGCCCGATTTCGGCCTGTTGCCGCTGACCGGGCTGCCCGGCTGGGCGCAGGGGGTGCTCGCCATCCTGCTGCTCGATCTGGCGGTCTGGGCGCAGCACTGGGCGACGCACCGCATTCCGCTGCTCTGGCGGCTGCACCGCGTCCACCATGCTGATCGCGATCTCGACATGTCGACGGCACTGCGCTTCCATCCGCTCGAGATTGCCCTGTCGATGCTGTTCAAGATGGGCGTCGCGCTCGCACTCGGCGCGCCGCTCTGGGCATTGATCGTGTTCGAGCTGCTGCTCGCGGTGCTGCCGATGTTCAACCATGCCAATCTGGCGCTGCCGCTCTGGTTCGACAGCGTGCTGCGGCTCGTCATCGTCACGCCCGACATGCACCGGGTGCATCACAGCACCCGCCGCATCGAGCATGACAGCAATTACGGCTTCTGCCTGTCGATCTGGGACCGGCTGCTCGGCACCTATCGCGCGCGGCCGAGCGGTGGGCACGATGCGATGACCATTGGGCTCAGCGACTATCCGGGTCAGGAGACCGCGCGTTTCGGCTGGGCGATGGGGTTGCCGTTCCGCTGAGCGCAGCAACAAAACATTGAAATCAAAGCTGAACTGCCCAATTGGAGCGCACAAGCCTGCCGATCACCGGGGGGCAGGGAGAGCGCGACGACCATGCCCTTGCTGAGCAACATCCTGGCCGAACGGCAGAGCTTCGTCACGCATCTCGAATGTTCGATGACCGGCGAGCGCTACGAGGCGGACCGGGTGCAGGGCTTGTCGCGCGTCGGGCGGCCGCTGCTGGTGCGCTATGACCTGCCGGCGATCGCGGCGCATCTGGACCGCGATGCGCTCGAGCAGCGCGAGACAGATCTGTGGCGCTGGCGCGAACTGCTGCCGGTGCGGCAGGCGCGCCATATTGTCAGCCTGGGCGAGATCGAGACGCCGCTCGTGCCGCTGCCCCGGGCGGGCGGGCCGAACGTGCTCGTCAAGGACGAGGGGCGGCTGCCCACGGGATCGTTCAAGGCGCGTGGGCTGGTGATGGCGGTATCCATGGCCAAGGCGCTGGGCGTGACGCGGATCGCGATGCCGACCAACGGCAATGCGGGCGCGGCGCTCGCCGCCTATGCCACGCGCTGCGGCATCGAGACGGTGGTCTTCTGCCCCGACGATACGCCCGAGATCAACGTGCGCGAGATCGCGCTGCAGGGCGCGCGCGTCTGGCGCGTCAACGGGCTGATCGACGATTGCGGCGCGATCGTCGCCGAAGGCGCTAAACAGGGCCGCTGGTACGATGTCTCGACGCTCAAGGAGCCCTATCGGATCGAGGGCAAGAAGACGATGGGGCTGGAATTGGCCGCGCAGTTCGGCTGGCAGTTGCCCGATGCGATCTTCTACCCCACCGGCGGCGGCACCGGCATGATCGGCATGTGGAAGGCATTCGACGAGCTCGAGGCCCTGGGCTGGATCGGCCCCGAGCGGCCGAGGATGTTTGCGGTCCAGGCTGCAGGCTGCGCGCCGATCGTCAAGGCGTTCGACGACGGGGTGGAACATGCCGAGCGCTGGGAGAATGCCGAGACCATCGCAGTGGGCATCCGCGTGCCGCGCGCGGTCGGCGATTTCTTGATCCTGCGCCCGGTGCGCGAAAGCGGCGGCAAAGCGCTGGCGGTGGGCGATGCCGCGATCGAGCGCGCGGTCGTCCAGGCAGCGAAGCACGACGGACTGCTGCTCTGCCCCGAAGGCGGTGCGACGCTCGCGGCCTATCACGATGCGCTCGCCGCTGGCCTTGTCAGCATGGGCGACCGGGTGGTGCTGTTCAACTGCGCGACCGGCCTCAAATACCCGATGCCCGACGATTCCCGCACGCTCGATCGCCACGCGCCGATCGATTTCGACGCGCTCTAGGTTTCTAACGTTTCCGTCATTCCCGCGAACGCGGGAATCCCGCTTGGTCAGCAAGCGCGGCTCAGAAGCGGGACCCCGATTTCGCGGGGGTGGCGACGAATGGCTCAGACCAACGGCTTAAAGCGGAAACGCCTGGCGGATTGCCAGCAACCGGCGCAGCGCACGGCCGAGCGGCAGTTCCTCGGACATGCCCATGCCGCCGTGCAACTGGATCGCCTGCTTGCCGACCTCGACCCCGTCCTCGCTGACGGCGCGATAGGCGGCGCGCGCGGCGCGGGTCGCGGCTTCGGTATCGCCCGCGAGATCGTGCGTCACTGCCTCGTAGACCAGCGAGCGCGCCTGATCGAACGCGACCTGCATGTCGACCATGCGGTGCTGCAGCACCTGGAACGAGGCGAGCGGCACGCCGAACTGCTTGCGGTCCATGGTATAGGCCTGGGTGGCAAGGCACACGCGGCGCATGATGCCGGTGCCTTCGGCCGCGAGCAGCAGCCGCGCCTTGTCGATCACCTTTTCGAGCGCCTCGGCCGCCGCGCCGGGGCCGAGCAGCAGCGCGTCTGAGCCCAGCGCCGTGCCGTCGAGCTTCACATCGGCGACCCAGTGATCGTCGCGCAGGCGATAGGGGGTGACGGTGACGCCCGCGCCATTGGCGGGGACGAGGAACAGGCCGAGGCCTGCCGAACCGCTGCCCGGCTCGCCCTCGATCCGCGCGAGCACGATGATCGTTTCGGCCGCTGCGGCGCCGTGCGCGAGCGACTTGTGGCCGCTGAGCGTCCAGCCGTCGCCGCTCTTGCTGGCGGTGGCTTCGCAATACCAGATGTCGTGCCGGGCACGCGGTTCGTGCAGCGCCACGCCGACCGGCGCACCGCCCGAGACGATAGTCTCGATCAGGTCGCTGCGGCTCTGCGATTCCGGGCTGGCGGCGATCAGGCCGCCGGCGAGGATGGCGCTGGCGAGCACGGGCTCGACCACCAGGCCTTCGCCCAGCACCTCGAACAGGCTGACGCAATCGCCCAGGCCCGACTGGCCTTCGGCCTGCAGGCCGCCATCGGCCTCGGAAAAGGGCAACATCAGCCATCCGGCCTCGGCCATCTCGGCCCAGAGCGCGGTGTTGAGCGGGCTCTCGCCCATCTGGCCGAGCCTGTCATCGGCATAATGTTTCTGGGTGAAGCGGCGGGCGCTGTCGATCAGCAGCTGCTGGTCATCATTGGGTGCGAACATGATAATCTGGTCCTGTCACTGAACCCGTTTGTCCCGAGCTCGTCGAGGGACGTGCGCACACGTGTCTCGACCTCGCTCGACACAAACGGGGAGGAATGGCGGATTGAAGCGGGCGATCAGATCCCTGCGGCCATCATCTTGGCGAGAATGTTCTTCTGCACCTCGTTGGTGCCGCCATAGATCGACTGGGCGCGGCCGAACAGGAAGACCGACATCGCGTGCTCGCCTTCCTGGCCATAGGGATGGACCGGATCGTTGGCCGGGCGCGGCAGTGCCGCCGGTCCCGCGATATCCAGCGCCAGTTCGGACACGTCCTGCGACAGCTCGGTGCCGAGCAGCTTCAGCGGCGCGACCAGCCGCATCGCCTCGGCCGACTGGCTGGGCGATTCGAGCGCCCGCGCCTCGAGCGCCGC
>CAXRCQ010000358.1:0-3243 GCA_964228845.1 Blastomonas sp. | reverse complement strand
CGGAACAGCTGGTCGAGCGCGGCATCGTCAAGCGGTGCGGACATGGGAGAGCTTTCTGGGTCTGGGGGGGGGGAAGAGAAACGGTCAGGCGGCGCGGACTTCGGTCACTTCGGGCACATAATGCTTGAGCAGCGATTCGATGCCATGCTTGAGCGTCGCGCTCGACGAGGGGCAGCCCGAACAGGCACCCTGCATCTGAAGATAGACCACGCCCTTGTCGAAGCCGCGATAGACGATGTCGCCGCCGTCATTGGCCACGGCAGGGCGAACCCGCGTCTCGATCAGCTCCTTGATCTGCGCGACGATATCGGCGTCCTCGGGGTTGCTCGGCCAGTCGGCATCCTCCGCCGGGACCGAGATGCCCGCCGCGCTCGCGGCGCGGAACAGCGGCATTTCGGCGGAGAAATGGTCGAGCAGCACCGAGAGTATATCGCCCTTGAGGCTCGACCAGTCGGCACCGGGTCCTGCCGTCACCGAAATGAAATTGTGACCAAAGAAAACGCCCGTCACATCGCCGAGCGAAAAGATCGCTTCGGCCAGCGGTGAGGCTTCGGCCTCTTCGGGCGAGGCGAAGTCACGGGTGCCCATCTCCATGACCGTGCGTCCGGGCAGGAACTTGAGCGTGGCGGGATTGGGCGTGGTTTCGGTCTCGATCAGCATGGAGGCTATCTGGTGCAGCCAATGGCCCGGTGCAAGGCCGATTTTGTCTATGTCGGTCGCGCGCTCGCATTCCGGATATTCACTGGCCAGTCATCATGCCGCTGCCTATACATCGGCGCATGACCTTTCCCCTGATGCGCTGTGCGCCCCTGGCCGCTGCTCTGGCGGCACTTTCGCTGACATTCTCTCCGCCGCTGCTCGCCAATCTGCCGGGCGAGCCCGTCGCCAGCGGCAAGGATGCCAATGGCAAGCCGCTGCGCCCGCCCAATCTGGAACCGGGCGAGAAGACCCCGTGGCTGTACAAGGGCAGCAATGTGCCCGTGGACAAGGGCTGGACCTTTGGCGAGCTCAGCAATGGCGTGCGCTATGCGGTGCGGCGCAACGGCGTGCCGCCGGGTCAGGTTGCGATCCGCGTGCGCATCGATGCAGGATCGATGATGGAGACCGATGCCGAACAGGGCTATGCCCATCTGCTCGAGCATCTGACCTTCCGCGGCTCCAAATATGTGCCCGATGGCGAGGCGATCCGCATCTGGCAGCGGCTGGGCGCAAGCTTCGGCAGCGACAGCAATGCCGAGACCACGCCGACGCACACCGTGTATAAGCTCGACCTGCCCGCCGCGACCCCCGCCGGGCTCGACGAGAGCATGAAGATATTGTCGGGCATGATCCGCGAGCCGGGCCTGACCGCAGAGGCGGTCAAGGCCGAGGTGCCGGTGGTGATGGCCGAATTGCGCGAACGATCGGGCGCGCAGGTGCGCGTGGGCGATGCGACCCGGCAGCTCTTCTTCGCCGGGCAGAAGCTCGCGGAACGTTCGCCCATCGGCAAGATCGAGACGCTGAACGCTGCGACATCCGAGGCGGTACGCGGCTTTCACCAGCGCTGGTACCGGCCCGAAAACACCGTGATCTCGATCGCGGGCGATGTCGATCCGGCCACGCTCGAACAGCTGATCCAGACCTATTATGGCGACTGGAAGGTCAAGGGCAAACAGGCCCCCTATCCCGGCTTCGGCGAGCCCGATCCCAAGCTTCCGGTCGCGCGAACCATTACGGAGCCTGGCTTTCCCTATCTGGTCAGCATGGCGATCCTGCGCCCGTGGAAGCCGGTCAACGACACGATCGAATATAATCAGCAGCTGCTCATCGATCTCGTCGCGACGCAGCTGATCAACCGCAGGCTGGAAGGCCGCGCGCGCGGCGGCGGCAGCTATCTGCAGGCGCAGGTCAATCAGGAGGATGTCAGCCGCTCGGTCGACGGTACGTTCGTCTCGATCGTGCCGATCGGCGACGACTGGGAGGCCGCTTTGAACGATGTGCGCGGCGTGCTTGCCGATGCCACCAGCACCCCGCCGACACAGGAGGAAATCGCGCGCGAGCTTGCCGAGTTCGACGCGGCATTGGCGGTGCGCGTCGAAAGCGCCGCGACCGAGGCAGGTGCGAAACAGGCTGACGATATCATCGGCGCGGTCGATATTCGCGAGACCATCGCCTCGCCACAGACCGCGCTCGACGTGTTCCGCGGGATGCAGGACCTGTATACCCCCGAACGGCTGCTCGAATCGACCAGGCGGCAGTTCAGCGGTGTCGCCACCCGCGCGATCCTGGTATCGCCCCAACCGGTCGCGGATGGCGAGCAGCTGCTGGCCGCCGCGCTCACCCGCGATGTCAGCGCCGATGCCAGCGCGCGGCTTGCCGCCGCCAATGTCACTTTCGATGACCTGCCCAAGCTGGGCGCGCCCGGCACGGTCGCCGCGACCACCGATCTGAAGCTGCTCGATATCGAGATGGTAGAACTGTCGAACGGGGTGAAGGCCATTCTTTACCCCAATGACGCCGAAGTTTCGAAGATCATGGTCAAGGTGCGCTTCGGCAATGGCTATCAGGCCTTTCCGGCGGACAAGCCTTCGCTGGTCTGGGCGGGCCAGTCGGCTCTGGTCGCCAGCGGCATCGGCGATATCGGTCAGGAAGGGCTCGACCGGCTGACCACGGGCCGCCGCATCGGCTTCGGCTTCGAGGTGGAGAATGATGCGTTTTCCTTCTCTGCCGATACCCGGCGCGCCGATCTGGAGGACCAGCTCAAGCTGTTTGCGACCAAGCTGGCCGCGCCGCGCTGGGACCCCAACCCCGTCCGCCGCGCCAGGGCAGGGACCGAGCTGGCCTATCGCAGCTTCTCGATGTCGCCGCAGACCGTGCTCGAGCGCGACCTCAATTACCTCACCCGCGACCGCGATCCGCGCTGGAAGGTGCCGGGGCCCGAGGAAGCCGCGCAGCTCACCCCCGAGGCGTTCCGCGCGACCTGGGAACCGGTGCTGCAGCAAGGGCCGATCGAGGTGCTGCTGTTCGGCGATTTCGACAAGGCCGAGGCGATTGCCGCGCTGGAAAAGACCTGCGGCGCGCTGCCGCCGCGCCAGCCGGTTCCGGTAGTGGCGGGGCCTTCCCCGGTGCGCTTCCCCGCGCCCAGCAGCGAGCCGGTGGTCGTGCGGCATGAAGGTGCGCCCGATCAGGCGGCGGCCTTTATCGGCTGGCCGACCGGGGGCGGGCTCGAGGGCGTGCAGGAAAGCCGCCAGCTCGAGATCCTGA
>CAXRCQ010000357.1:0-8280 GCA_964228845.1 Blastomonas sp. | reverse complement strand
CGGTGGGTGGCGGCCCCCGACACTGGCAATCATCGCCATGACCCCGGTCATGATCAGCGCGAGGTCGAGAAAGGACAAGGTCGTGCGCTGCGCCGGTGTCATATATGCTCTGCCGGTCGCGGCGGCATCGCTGCGGCCTCTGCCCTGCGCTTCTCGGCAGCGGCAATGTCGGCATATTCGCGCCGCCCGATATCGACGAGCCGGCGTGCGGCATCCTCTTCCCAGTGCACCTGCTCGCCCGCGATGCGCGCCAGACGCTGCGCGATCGGGCCGGCGATCACATTCGACAGCACCAGGCCATATAAGGTGGTCAGGAGCGCAACCGCCATCGCCCGACCGATCGAGGCGGCATCGCTGACATTGCCGAATAGCACGATCAGACCGACCACCGTCCCCAGCATGCCCATGGCGGGAGCGCAGTCGGCGACGTTCTCCCAGAAGCGCACCATCGCAGTGAGCCTTGCGCGGCGCTGGGCGGCGAGGCGCAGGATCGCGGCCTGAAAGCCGTCAAGCGATCGGTGGTTGGCCATGGCGTCGGCGGCGGCGGAGACGAACGCCCCGCCCGACTTCACCCGATCGGCGCAGCTGAGCCCGCGGCTTTCGACGACATGCTCGATGCGCAGCACCGCGCGATAGCCTTCGTCTGCCTGGTCCTGAACCTTCAGCCACAATTCGCGGCGCAAGGCGGAAAAGCCGCTCAACGCCGCCGCGGTACCGTTCTGCGCCCACGCCACGACAAAGCTGGTTCCCACCACGCCGAGCAGCGCGAGCGGATCGATAAAGGCGGCAATCGACATCGCGTATCCGTTCAAACCCCCGATTGCCCGCGTCGATGCGGCAGAAAATTGCCGCCTGACTGGCAGAAAATTGCCACCGCTTGCGCGGATCCTTGACGCATTGCTCGGCACGACAGTGCCATAGCCCGCAGATTTCGGGCATTTTCATCAATTGGCACAGGCTTTGCTTCTCCCTTGGGCGACGCATTCTGTCCTTCGCTTAGGACGGCAGATGCAGCCACAGTTTAAGAGGAATGGTCCCATGGGGGCAGACAGGCTTTTCGGAATGCACGGCACGGCGCTGCAGCTGCGATCGCAGCGGCTGTCGATGCTGGCGTCGAACATCGCCAATGCCGGCACGCCCGGATACAAGGCGCGCGACCTGGACTTCGACAGGGCCATGCAGCGCGTGCAGGGCGGCGACACGCTCGATGCAGCGCTGGGCGAGAATGCGGGCTATCGCATTCCGCTCCAGCCCTCGATGGACGGCAACACGGTCGAACTCTCGACCGAACAGACGCTGTTTGCCGAAAATGCCATCGGCTATTCGACCACGCTTTCCTTTCTCGAGGGCCGCGTCGCGACGCTGACCCGCGCGATCAAGGGAGAATAAGCCATGCCCGGTCCCATGAGCGTCTTCGACATTTCGGGTCGCGCGATGTCGGCGCAGCTGTCGCGGCTGAACACCACCGCATCGAACCTGGCCAATGCCCGCACCACCTATGCGAGCGAGAAAGAGGCCTATCGCGCGATCAAGCCGGTGTTCAAGACCATCGAGGAGCGACCCGGCGTCGCCACCGTGCAGGTGGAAAAGGTCGTCCAGTCGGACATCAAGCCGGTCAAGCGGCACGACCCCACCAACCCGCTCGCCGACGACGAGGGCTATGTCTGGGATGCCGGGGTCGATGAGACCGCCGAGCTGATCGATATGCTGGAGACCGCCCGGCAATATCAGAACAACGTGCAGGTGATGCAGACCGCCAAGTCGCTGATCCTCGATACCGTGAGGATGGGCAAATGACGACCGTCACCAATGACTTCGTGTCGGGCCTGCAAAAGCCGGGCAACAGCATTCCGAGCGCAAACAGCAAGGAATCGCTCGATCAGACCGCGTTTCTGGAGCTCATGACCGCGCAGCTCAAGTTCCAGGACCCGTTCAACCCGGTCGAGAACAAGGACATGGTCGCGCAGATGGCCCAGTTCAGCCAGGTCGCCGGCATTTCCGAGATGAACGCCTCGCTCAAGTCGATGGCGGCATCGTTCGGCACCTCGCGCCTGTCGGAGGCCGCGAACTTCATCGGCCGCTCGGTGCTGCAGGATGGCGACACCGCCTATGCCGACGCGCAGGGACGGTATCGCGGCGAATTCTCGATTTCCAATCCGGCGAGCAATGTCTCGCTCGAATGGCTCGATGGCGCGGGCAATGTCGTCCACACCCAGGACATGGGCAATCTGGAGGCCGGAACCGTCCCCTTCGAGCTGATCAGCGAGGACGACGACGGCAATCCCGTCAATGTCGGCCCGCTCAAGGTGCGCATTTCGGGTGCCGCCGTTTCCACCCTGTCGACCTGGCTGCCGGTGACGGCGGTCGAATCGAGCAGCACCGGCGCGGACGCCAATCTGGTGACCCCCGCCGGGTCGCTGTCCGCCAGCAGTGCCAAGCGCATTTCCTGACCTTCAAGACCCATTCACCCATCGATCAAGTTTCACCGAGGAGTAAGCCCATATGTCCTTCATCACCTCACTCAGCGGCCTCAAGGCAGCGCAGACGGACCTTGCGACCGTTTCGAACAACATTGCCAACTCGAGCTCGACCGGCTTCAAGAAGAGCAAGGCCACGTTCGGTGACCTGTTCGCTTCTGCGCCGACCCAGAGCACCAAGTCGGTCGCGGGCCAGGGCGTGCGCCTGACCGGCATTGTGCAGCAGTTCACGCAAGGCTCGCTCAACTCGACCGACCGCACGCTCGACCTCGCGATCGCGGGCGACGGCTTCTTCATCGTCGAAGGCTCCTCGCCGCGCCAGGCGCAGAGCTTCACCCGCAACGGCAATTTCTTCGTCAACGTCAACCGCGAGGTGGTCGACAATATCGGCAATCGCGTGCAGATGCTGCCCGTCGATGCCAATGGCCGCGTGACCGGAACCACCGAGGCCGATCTGTTCGACTTCGTGCTGCCCCAGGCTGATCCGGCCGATCCCAATGCGGTGCTGTCGAACATCACGATCAGCGACGAGGGCGTGGTCAGCGCCACCTTCTCCAACGGCACCCAGACCCGCATCGGCGCGGTGGCGATGGCGAGCTTCGCTGCTGCCGAGGGCCTTCGCCCGATCGGCGACGCGCACTGGCAGTCGACCGGCGTGTCGGGCACCCCGCTGATCAACCAGGCGGGCAACGGCCCGCTCGGCACCGTGCGTTCGGGAACGCTCGAAGCGGCGAATATCGACCTGACCGAAGAGCTGGTGTCGCTGATCGCGGCGCAGCGCAACTTCCAGGCGAACGCCCAGGCGCTCGAAACCGCGAACACGCTGACCCAGACGATCGTCAACCTGCAGACCTGATGATCCGCGCTTAACCCTTTCGTAATCCGCAAAACCAAGGTGCCCTGACATGGACAAGATGATCCACATCAACCTGAAAGCCATGCAGGGCATCATGAATCGCCAGACGGCGATCGCCAACAACATGGCCAATGCGGACACCACCGGGTTTCGCGCCGAGATCGTCAACGCCCGCGCGCTCTACGTGCAGGGCGAGGGTCTGGCCAGTCGCGCCTCGACCAGCGAGGCGGTGGTCGGAGCGGACATGCATGGCGGCACCGTGGAGACCACCGGCGGGCCGCTCGACGTCGCGATGAACGGCGATGCGCTGCTGGGGGTCCAGGCTGCCGATGGTGCCGAGGCCTATACCCGGCGCGGCGACCTGATGGTCAACGAAAGCGGTCTGCTGACCACCGGCGACGGCTTTCCGGTGCTCGGCCAGGGCGGACCGATCACGCTGCCGCCCGCCGACAAGGTCAGCATTTCGGGCAATGGCACCATCTCGATCGTCCCCAGGGGCGGCGATGCCAACCAGCCGCCGGTCGAGGTCGGCAAGCTCAAGCTGGTCAGCCCCCAGGGCAGCGAGATCAGGAAGGGCAAGGACGGCCTGTTCCGCGTGCCCGGCGATGGCGCGTTGCCCGAAGACCCCGATGCGACGGTGACCACCGGCGCGCTCGAGGGATCGAACGTGAACATGACCCAGGCACTGGTCGACATGATCGAGGCCAGCCGCGCCTGGGAGACGCAGGTCAAGATGCTGACCACGGCGCAGGAAATGGACGATGGCGGCGCTTCCATCATGCGGATGCCTGGCTAAGCGCGCGAAACGGAGTAGAATGCAATGAGCAACGGAGCCCTTCAGGTCGCCCGCACCGGGCTGGACGCGCAGAACACCAAGATGCGCGTGATTGCCAACAACCTGGCGAACGTCAACACCACCGGGTTCAAGCGCGACCGCGCCAATTTCGAGACGCTGGCCTATCAGCAGCAGATCGCCGCCGGTGCGCGCGCCGATGCGCAGAACCAGTTCGCCACCGGCCTGTCGGTCGGCACCGGGGTCAAGCTGACCAGCACCAGCCGGATCGACACCCAGGGCAGCGCGCAGATTACCGAGAATTCGCTCGACCTCATGATCGAGGGCGGCGGCTATTTCCAGGTGCAGATGCCCGACGGCACCAATGCCTATACCCGCGCGGGCAATTTCAACCTGACTGCAGAGGGCCAGGTGGTGACGCCCGAGGGCCTGCCGCTGGTTCCCAATATCCAGGTGCCGCAGGGCGTGACCAGCATCACCATCGGCAAGGACGGTACCGTCTCGGCGACGATCGACGGCCAGGCCGAGGCCAATGAGCTGGGCCAGATCGAACTTGCCAGCTTCGTCAATCCGGCTGGCCTCAAGTCGCTGGGCGCGAACCTGCTGGCCGAAACCGCCGCCAGCGGTGCGCCGATCGTCGGCCAGGCCGGTCTCGAAGGCCGCGGCACGCTGCGCCAGGGCGCGCTCGAAGGATCGAACGTCAATATCGTCGAGGAGCTGGTCGACATGATCGAGACCCAGCGCGCCTATGAGGTGAATTCCAAGATGATCAAGGCGACGGATGAAATGCTCCAGTTCGCCAACCAGCAGATGGGTTGAGGATAGATGATGACTCATAACCTCAAATTCGTTTGTCCCGAGCGAAGTCGAGGGACCTTCGGAACCGTTCGGGATACGTCCCTCGACTTGAGCCAAAGGCTCAAGTTCATCCTGAGCGACGCAGACAGGCGGCGTCGAAGGGCTCGGGACAAACGGGCCTGGGTTGCGCTGGCGATGGCGGTCGCCATGTGCGCCTCTGCCCCCGCCGATGCCAAGAAAAAGAAGCAGCCGATCCAGCCCGATCCCGATTACGCGCCGACCCTGTCGATGCCGCGTCCGGCCCCGGCGGTCCCCAATGGCGCGATCTTCCAGGCGAGCAACGGATATTCGGCGCTGACCAATGGCGCGCGCGCCGCGATGGTGGGCGACGTGCTGACCATCGCGCTGGTCGAGCGCACCCAGGCGGTGAAATCGAACGGCGCGAACACCGATCGCACCGGCAGCATCGGCCTCACCCCACCCACCACCGGTCCGCTGAGCCTGTTCAACCCCAGCGATGTCTCGGCTGGCGGCAACACCACGTTCAAGGGCCAGGGCACCGCCCAGCAGTCCAATTCGCTGCAGGGCCAGATCACGGTGACCATCGCCGAAGTCTATCCCAACGGCACCATGCTGGTGCGCGGCGAGAAGCTGATGAGCCTCAACCGCGGCGCGGAGCATATCCGCTTCAGCGGCATCGTCCGCCAGATCGATGTCGGTCAGGACAATATCATCCCCTCCTCGCGCGTCGCCAATGCGCAGATCATCTATGGCGGCACCGGAGAGATCGCGCGCGCCAGCCAGAAGGGCTGGCTGCAGCGCTTCTTCGAAATCATCAGCCCGTTCTGAAGGCCTTGTGACATGACCCTCTCCTCCTCCTTTCGCCTCCTTGCCGCGCTGGTGCTGGCGCTGTTCGCCGCGATGCAGCCCGTGCATGCCGAACGGATCAAGGATCTGGGCGGCTTTCAGGGCCTGCGCGCCAACCAGTTGACCGGCTATGGCATTGTCGTGGGCCTCGCGGGCACCGGCGACGATGCGCTCGAATATGCGACCGTCGGCATGCGCGGCGTGACGAACCGCTTCGGCCTGACGCTGCCGCCGGGCATCAACCCCGCCACCAAGAACGCCGCCGCCGTGCTCGTCACCGCTGAGCTGCCGCCGATGGCCAAGCCGGGCCAGCGGCTCGACGTCACCGTCTCCGCGCTCGGCCGTGCCAAGTCGCTGCGTGGCGGAACGCTCATCATGATGCCGCTCCAGGGTGCCGACGGCCAGATCTACGCGATGGCGCAGGGCAATCTGGCGGTGGGCGGCCTGGGCGTCAGCGGCGCGGACGGATCGAGCACGGTGGTGAACATTCCCTCGGTCGGTCGCATCGCGGGCGGCGCGACGGTCGAACGCGCGGTCGATACCGGCTTCGACCAGAGCCCCTATCTGATGTTCAACCTGGCCGATGCCGACCTGACCACCGCGATGCGCGTCGCCGATGCGATCAACAGCCAGTTCGGCTATGCGCTCGCAGTCGCAAATGATGCCGTCTCGGTGCGCATCGCCGCCCCCGTCACCGCGCAGGAACGGGTGCAGATGATGTCCCGAATCGAGAACATCTCGGTCACCCCGGCAGAGGCTCCCGCGAAAGTAATTGTTAACGCGCGTACCGGTACGGTCGTTATCAATGGCGCGGTGCGGATCGGCCCTGCGGCGGTAAGCCATGGCAAGCTGACCGTGAAGGTCCAGGAAGCGCCGACCGTCGTCCAGCCCGCGCCGTTCAGCCAGGGCCAGACCGCCGTCGAACAGCGCAGCCAGGTCGCGATCGAGGAAGAGACCAACCCGGCATTCGAGATCAAGCGAGGTGCCAACTTGTCCGAGATTGTCGAAACCATCAATGCCATCGGCGCGTCGCCGAGCGATCTTGCCGCGATCCTGGAAGCATTGAAGCAGTCCGGCTCGCTCAAGGCGGAGCTCGTGATCCTGTGACCGTGATGCCCGCCTCTGCCGCTTTCCCGCTCGCGCGCACCAGCGCCGCGCTGCCGCTCGCCAGGCCGGAGAGTGCGGCTGCGACCGCTACGCCGGGCAAGAGCGAGGCGGAAACCGCCGAACTGCGCAAGGCAGCGCAATCGTTCGAGGCGATCTTCCTGCGCCAGATGATCGGCGCCATGCGCAGCGCTACCGATGGCGACACGCTGCTCGGCTCCACCGCCACCGACCAGTTCCGCGACCTGATGGACGCGCGCGTCGCCGAGGACATGGCGGGCAGGCAGAGCCTGGGCATTGCCGACATGGTGCTCAAGCAGTTCGGGATCGATAAGCCATGAGCAACCTGCTGAATATCGGCCGTTCTGGCCTGCGCGCCTTTTCGCGCTCGATGGAAGCGGTGTCGCACAACATCGCCAATGCCGAGAACCCGGACTATGTCCGCCGCAGTGTCGAGATGAGCGACGCGACCGTGTCCGGCTCGCTCAACCCCGCCTATCTGTCGCAGACTGGCCTCAACGGCGTGCGCATCGCGCAGACCGTGCGCGCATCGGACGAGTTCATCGAAGCGCAGGTCCGCCAGACCGGTGCCGCGCGCATCCGCGCCGAAACCCAGCTGACCTGGCTGGAGCGGATGGAAACCAATCTCGACAATGCCGGTTCGAATATCGGCAAGCGGCTCAACACCTTTTTCGGCCGCGCCGAGGAAGTCGCAGCCGCGCCATTCGACAATTCGCTCAAGCTCACCCTCATCAGCGAACTCGACGCGGTGGTCGATGCGTTCCGGCGCACCTCGAGCAACCTGTCGCTGACCGCGCTGCAGGTCAGCCAGGGCGCGGTGCAGGAAGCCGATACGCTGAATGCCGCGCTGGAGAATCTCAACAAGATCAACCTCGACATTACCCGCACCAAGGAAGGCAGCGACGCGCATGCCGGCCTGCTTGATGCGCGCGACGCGATGCTGGCGACGATCTCCGAAAAGCTCAACGCCACGATCAGCCTGGCCCCCAATGGCACTGCAACCGTGTCCTATGGCGGACAGCAGCTGGCCGGGGTGAACTTCTTTGCCAATGTCACCGCATCGACCAATGCCGATGGCAGCCTGGCACTGCAGATCGATGGCAATGCGGTCGCCGTTCCCAGCGAGGGATCGCTCGCGGGGCTCAGCCGCGCCGGCGCAACCGCGCAGGGACGGCTCGATGATCTCACCGCCATGGCGCAGCAGCTGGTGACCGACATCAACGCATGGCAGGCGCAGGGCCGCAAGCTGGATGCGACCGCCGGCCCAGCGCTGCTCACCATGCCGGGCGATATCTCCACCCTGGCGCTGACGACGCGCGACATTGCCCAGCTTGCGGTGGCAGGGGCGGACGGAACGCCTAACG
>CAXRCQ010000356.1:0-18491 GCA_964228845.1 Blastomonas sp. | reverse complement strand
CGGTTACAACATCTTCAGAGGCAGGCGGACTGCTGCGCGCCATCGAGACGTTCGAAGGGAGTGCTAACGTCCATAACGCGCTTCGCCTGCTGCCGCACGTCTTTGTAAGGCCTGGTGAGCTTCGATTTGCAGAGTGGACGGAGTTTGACTTCGGTGCTGCAGTCTGGACTATCCCGCCGCATAAGACCAAAATGCGCCGCGCTCATCGCGTGCCGTTGTCCAGCCAAGCCATAGCTATCCTTCGCTCTATTGAACTGACCAAAGGGTGCAGCCAATACGTTTTCCCGTCGCGTTCGTCGGCAAAGAAACCCATTTCAGAAAACACTATCAACGCAGCACTTCGCCGCATGGGTTATACACAAGACAAGATGACCGCTCACGGCTTCAGGGCAATGGCCGCAACGCTGCTCAACGAGATGGCGCTTTGGCATCCTGATGCGATCGAGCGCCAGCTCGCCCACTGCGATAACAATGCTGTCCGCAGAGCATATACTCGCGGCGAATACTGGGATGAGCGGGTCCGCATGATGCAGCACTGGTCGGACCATCTGGATTTCCTGCGACGGGGCGGCGCGGGGTGAATGGCTGGGTTGCGCAGACAATTCGGAGCAAGAGCTAGCTCACGCGACTTCGATCTTGCCGAGGAAATCCATGACGGCCCCTTTTGCGGTGGCTGTGGTTATCCAGTGCCAGGCCCGCTGATCTCGAACTTCGAGCAGGCGCCTACAGCTGAGCTACAGGCCCGAGATCGGCCGATGAAATCTTCATGGACCGGCTCATCAAGGAAATTGCGCTTACGGGACCCTCATAACTTGCTTAAATAATTGAATTAAAACACTAAACTGGTCTGTGTCCCAAGTTTTGCCCCCAATTGTGCCCCCAAAATTTCTCTAACCATCTGACTTAGAACGTGTTTGAGTCCGAATTTGTGACTGATTTCGCCGACCCAATGACAGATGCCGAGTAGCGATTGGCAGGGTACGGCTGCCTGATCTAGCGGTCTGCGCCGGCAGCAGCCGACCAGACTAAGTCGTTCCCTCTGGTCAGGCTGAATGTCCACCTTCACCACAAGCCGCGACGTGGATTTGGGGACTAAGCCCGAACTCTTTCGCTGACCGAAACTGGGAAAAATGCAGGCAGAGCGCGCACAATCCGCCGTCAATCAGGCATCCCCTGTCTAGGGTTCAGCGATGAAACAGGCGTAAAGCGGCGCCTTGCCTGGCGACCGCTGCAGGAGCGAGGACGGCAATTGCACTGGGCAGGACCTTGAAATGCGCTGGCGTCGCAGTGACGATTTCCCCGTCGGTGTTGATCGGCATCGGGCGCCGCGTCTCGATATCGAACTCCACGCAGCGGGCGGTCCTGACCTCTTTCCAGGCGCCATGCGTACCCGTGCGGAAGGCGCGCACCATCAAGGCGAGCTTCCACAGGTTGCGCATCTCCAGACTGTACAGGTCCAGCGACCCGTCATCGATCGCGGCGGTCTGTTCGACGACGTTGCCACCCCCGTAAAGACGCCCGTTGCCGATCGCGATCTGGTAGGTCTTGACCCTGATCCCGCTGCCTTTCTCGATGATCCTTGCGCGAAAGCGCCGTGCCCCGGCCAGGATCCGCAGCGCGGCGACCGCATAGCCCAGCCGCCCGAAGCGCTGCTTGATCGCAGGATCGAGCTTCTGCGCCAGATCGCTGCTGAGGCCGATGCTGGCGACGTTGAAAAAGGCATGGCCGTTGACCATCCCGACATCGATCTGCCGTGTGTGCCCGGCGACGATCACGTCTGCGGCGGCAGCACACTCGAGCGGGATGGACAGCGTCCGGGCAAGATCGTTGGCTGTGCCGGCCGGAATGATGCCCAGCGGCAGCCTGCTCTCTATCACCGCCGGGGCTGCCGACGAGATCGATCCATCCCCGCCGCACACCACGATGATATCGGCCGATTGATGCAGCCGGGAGATGTCGCGCGCGATTTCGGGCAGGTTGGCGAAGGGCTCGACAATGACCGAGAGGCCCGCCACTTCCAACCGCGCACGCACCGGCCCGAGTGAAGCCTCGCCCTGACGCGATTTGGCATTGTGGAGCAGCAGGACACGCTTGCCGGTATCGGATCGCACGAACAGACCTATCGCTTCAGGAGGACGACCGTATCAGCCATAGCCGGTTCTCGCACAAAGCCCTGCATAATCTTTGCAGACAGGTCCGAAGCCAGATTCGAGGGCTTCCGAGCAGATGACCGTATCGGGAGTGAATTCCTCGGCTCGAGGTCCCGAAACCGGGCTTTCCACGCCGCCGAGCTTGGTTCATGAACAGGCTTTGCATTCAAAGGAGCCTGCATGCATTTTGACGAGGTCGTTCTGGGTCGCCGCAGCATCCGTGGATACAAACCCGATCCCGTGCCGCGAGCCCTGATCGAGGAGATCCTGCGGATCGCGATGCGCGCGCCATCTTCGATGAACACCCAGCCGTGGAATTTCTACGTGATTACCGGCGAACCGCTCGACCGGATCCGGCAGGGCAATACCGAGAGGATGATCGCCGGCGTGCCGCAGTCGCGCGAATTCCGCACCGGCAACCCCTTTGCCGGACCGCATCGCGACCGGCAGATCGGGGTCGCCAAGCAGCTGTTTTCTGCAATGGGCATCGCGCGCGACGACGCAGATGCCCGCCAGGACTGGGTTCTGCGCGGCTTCCGTCAGTTCGATGCACCGGTGTGCATCATCATCACCTATGACCGCGAACTGGACGGCAGCGATGATACTCCGTTCGATTGTGGCGCTGTCGCGACGGCCCTGGTCAACGCGGCATGGTCGCGCGGGCTCGGCACGGTCATCAACAGCCAGGGCATCATGCAGTCCCCCGTCGTGCGCGAACATGCGGGGATTGCCGACGATCAGGTGATCATGAAAAGCATCGCTCTGGGGTGGCCGGATGAGAGCTTTCCGGCCAATGCGGTGGTCTCGACGCGAAAGTCGGTCGATGAGGCGGCCGTATTCGTCGGGTTTGAATGATCGGCGCAATAGCTCTGCTCTGTGGCTTTAGCAGCAACGATGCAAATCCAGAGCTATCGAGCGGTCTTCATTGCCCGCGGCATATACCAAGGTCGCCGGGCCGTCGGTCCCCGATAGCACTCATTCGAGCGATCATTTTGGCTGATTGGTCAATTCCTTGGACTCTGCACCAGCAGCGACGTCACAAACCGTAAGCCGCCCCTGCATAAAGCGAATCTAGCGCGTCACGACATCCCGCTTCATCGGCGCAAGCTTGGACAGCAAGCGGTTCTGGACCGCAAAGCCGACCCCTTCTGCTGCCATGGCCGCCTGGAGATGCTCGACCAGAATGTTGAGATCGTCGACTTGGAGGCCCAGGTCCTTGTGCGAACTCGCCATATCGCGCCCGCTATAATCGCAGCCTGCGTTCAAGATGTAGCAAAACTGTTCGAACAGCGTCCGGCGCAGGCGGACCAGATCATGGGCCACGAATATCTCTGATATTGCCGGGTCGGCGACCGAGCGATCGACCATGTCATTGACGATGCGCCGGATACCCTCCTGACCGTGAAAGGCGTCGCGCATCCCGGTTCCGCTGAAAGGTCCCGCACCAGCGTTGGCGTTCGACATTTCATACGGATCGACGAGCAATTCACCGGTCACGCGATCGCGCTCCGGCTCTTTCAGCACAGGGGTTGCCTCTGTTGCGGCCGGGTCGGTCTCGGCTTCAGGCGCGGCAGGAATGTCCTGCGCTACGGACAGGGCAAGCGCGATGATGAGGGAGATCATGGGGCAGTCCTTGCGCTGTCAGAAGGCGGCTTGAAGCGACAGAAAGGCACCGCGCTGATTGTCTGCGGTCGCAATGCTGCCAAGATCGACATAGGCCGCCGTCACGGTGACGTTGCGGGTCAGGGCATAGGCGGCGAACAGGTCGAACCAGTCGTCCTCGCGCGCGATTCCCAGATTATTCGGCTTGGTGCGATATTCGCCGCCCACCACGAAGCGACGCGAGAACTGATAGGCCAGCGATCCTTCGAACTGCGGCTTGTGGTCGTTATCGGTCGCGCTGCCGAAGCCGAGCAGGCCGTTCTGGTTGCCCTTGGTGAAGCGGACCGTCGCATTGGCCAGCACGCTGTGCGAGAGGAACAGCTTGGTGGCGCTGATATAGAAATCGGTTCCGTGCGGCGATGCGCCGCCCACGGCCGCGACCACCGCGTCGTCGCTCGACCTTTTGTGCTGCACGCCGATGGCGATCTGCGGCATCAGCCCGTCGCCGTAGACGGCATCGCCCGCAAGCCTGACCTTGGCACCGAACACGTCCTGGTTGAGCGTATATCCACGCCCAAAGCCCAGCGCCGCGCCGATATCGATCGTATCGAGGTTCTGGCGTGCGTAGCTGAGCTCCACCCGGTCGAAGAACCCGACGGAAATGCCATAGCTGGTCCAGTTGTAATCTGGCAACTCGATCACCGTGCCGTGCGCCGAGGCTCCGATCCCTTGCTCGGTGGCATTGCCCGCGATCGTGCTCCAGGTGGCAATTCCGCCGCCGCCCGATCCCTCAATCGTGCTGACGCCGTTGGTGAGAAGGAGTTTTCCGCCGTTACGAAGTTCCTGAGCCTGCGCAGGGCAGATGGCTGCAGAAGCGAGCGCCAGCCAAATTGTAAAATCACTGAGGGGGCTGAACTGGGGCATGCCCCACGACATATCCGGAATTGCCTAACCAATCGCTAACCGTAATTTATTCGAAAACTTACAGCGGGTTATCTGCAATCGATTGGTAGGAACCAGCGGACGACAAAATCTTAACCGATAAACATTAGCCTTTGCACCATGAACATTGTCCGCCTGACATCCTATGCGCTGATGTCCGCCGTGCTCACCACGGCGACACTGGTCGCCGACTCGCAGGCCGCAGCGCCCGCCACCCTCGCGGTCACCGTGAAACAGGCCAATGGCCTGCCGGTGAAGGATGCGGTGGTGATGGTCTATCCCAAGGCCGGGCTTCCGGCGGGGCCGATCCGCTTTGGCTGGAAAAGCGAGATGGGCCAGTCGAACATCACCTTCACCCCTGGCACGCTGATCGTCCCGGCGGGTGCTTCCGTGCGCTTCCCGAATTACGACAAGGTGCGCCACAGCATCTACAGCTTCTCGAAAGCGGCCAAGGTCGACATCCAGCTTTATGGTCGCGACGAAACCCGCACCCACACTTTTGCCGTTCCTGGCAGCGTTGCCCTGGGCTGCAAGATTCACGACAAGATGCGCGGCTATATTAAGGTCGTCGACACCCCCTATGCTGCCAGGACCGACCATAACGGCCAGGTGAAACTGGCCCAGCTGCCCGGCGGGGCAGCGCAGGTAAAGATCTGGCATCCGGCCCTGCGCAGCCGCACCGGCGAACAGGTGGATGCGGTGACTGTGACTCCCGGCGCGGCGGCTTCGCACTCCGTCACGGTCGAATTGCGACCGCTGCAATAACGGCCGATAACCATGCCGGATGCTCACGAAACAGGCCGTTTCCGGTCGCTCTCGTCCCGCATAACCATGTGGTATGCGGTCGTTATCGCCGTGACCTTCGGCGCCTTCATCTTGGTCGCGACCGGCGGAGTGGAGCGCTATGCCGAAAGCGTCGCCACCAGCGAAATGGCCGCCAACGGCGCAACGTTCGACAAGGTCCTCGAGCTTGAAGCCCAGCAGATGCGCAGTTCGGCAGAGGTGCTAGCCGCCGATTTCGGCTTTCGCGAAGCCTTCGCGATCGGCGACCAGCCGACCATCGCCAGCGCGCTCGACAGCCTGCGCCAGCGCGCCAGTGCGCCGCTCGCCATCATGATTCCGCTGCAAGGCGATATCATCAGCACCGGCACCAGCCTGTTGCCCGCCGAACACGATGCGCTTTGGGAGGCGGTGGACAGGGGTGTGGATCGCGGCGTGTTCCAGGTCGGAGGCCAGTTCTACAATGCGGTTGCCGCGCCGATCCGCATCCCCGATCTGGCGGGCTGGCTGGTCCTCGCCCGTCCGCTCGACAGGGCGGCGATGCGCGAGATGGCCAAGATTGCGCCCGAAGGCATGACGGCGAGCATCCGCGCCAGCGGCAATCTGCCCAACGGCATCAGCCTGGCGCAGGCCAGCGGCAAGGCGCCTGTTGTCGTGGAGATCGAGGGCCAGCCGACGCTCTTCTGGTCGCGCAGCCTCACCCCCTTTGGCGCAGGATCCAGGCCCAGGCTGGTGCTGCGCTACGCGCTTGGCCCGGCGCTCGATCAATATGCGCCGATCAAGTATCTGCTGATTGCCCTGAGCGGGCTTGGCCTGCTGCTATCCACTGCGATCGGTGCCTTTGTCGCCCGCGGCATCACGCGCCCCATCGCCGCACTCGACCAGGCAGCGCGCGCGATCAGCGAGGGATCGCGCGACAAGGTCGCCATCCAGTCGTCCGACGAGGTGGGCAGGCTGGCTGCCAGCTTCAACATCATGGTAGATTCGATCGCCGAACGAGAGGAGCGCATCACCCATATCGCGCTGCACGATGAGCTGACCGGTCTGCCGAACCGCAAGCTGTTTGCGGAGCAGCTGGAGTTCGCGCTGGCGCGGCGCACCGACCGCGAACGGATCGTGGTGATGTATTTCGACCTCGACAACTTCAAGGCCGTGAACGACACGCTGGGTCACCCGATCGGCGATGCGCTGCTCAAGGCGGTGGGGGACCGGCTGGCAAGAACCATTAACGGCGCGCTGATCAGCCGGCAGGGCGGCGACGAGTTCGCCATCCTGATCGACCAAGTCGAGCCCGGCGCCAATCTGGCGCTGCTGGCAGACAAGGTCACCGCCGTCTTCAGCGAGCCGTTCCGGCTTGCCGGGTCACAGGCACTCGAAATCAGCTCGAGCATCGGCATCGCGGTCGCTCCGGGCGATGGCGACTGTCCCGACGACCTGATCAAGAACGCCGACCTGGCGCTCTACCGGGCGAAGAACGAAGGCCGCAACCGGTCGTGCTTTTTCGAGCAGGCTATGGACCTGGAGGCGCGCAAGCGGCACCAGATGGAAATCGACATGCGCGAGGCGGTCCGCCAGCAGCAGTTCCACCTCAACTACCAGCCGCTGTTCAGCCTCGAGAAGAACCGCATCATCGGGTTCGAGGCGCTGATCCGCTGGCGGCATCCGACCCGCGGCCTGATCTCGCCCGCCGAGTTCATTCCTCTGGCTGAAGATACCGGCATGATCGTGCCGATCAGCGAATGGGTGGTGAACGAGGCCTGCCGGCAGGCGACGCACTGGCCCGATGACGTGCGCATCGCGGTCAATCTCTCACCGGTGCTGCTCAAGAATGCCGGGTTGCCACTGATGATCATGCAGGCGCTGCACGCGACCGGGCTCCCTTCTCATCGCCTGGAGCTGGAAGTCACCGAATCGCTGTTCATCGACAATGTCGAACGCACGCTGGCGATGCTGAATTCGCTGCGCGAATGCGGCATCCGGATCGCGCTGGACGATTTTGGCACCGGCTATAGCTCGCTCAACTATCTTCGCTCGTTCCCGTTCGACAAGATCAAGATCGACAAGAGCTTCGTCAACGATCTCGCTGCCGATCACAGCGCCCGTGCAATCATCGGCGCAATCACCGCGCTGGCCGGCGCTCTGGGCATGGAGACTATCGCTGAAGGCGTTGAGGACAGCGACCAACTCGAGGCGCTCCGATCGCAGGGCTGCACCAATATCCAGGGCTATTTCTTCAGCCGACCGGTGGATATCGCTGAGGTGAACGGCATGATCGAGAGTATGCGCTATGAGCGCGGCGAGCGTCGCACCAATTATCCGCAAATGATCAAAATCCGCGCGTAGGTCCTCTCTGACCCTGTGATCATTACGCGCCTATCGGACCTAACGGCCGCGAGACTGGCGCAAAGTTTTTGCAATGGGGGCGGGAATGGAATTTCGGCCTTTTTGCAAGACCCCGGCCAATGCCGACTGATCTGTATTGGCGAGCCCAGTCATGCAGCATGCTGACTGAGAGTGTCGGAAGAGTCCCAAATCCAGCATTCATTATTCGCACCTGCACTCGATTCAAAAATTCAGCCATGCAGCACCAGAACTGCTGAGGCGCGTTTTTCGTCCCGTTTGACATGTGGCTTGCCGACCTTCTCCATCAGCGGCTTTCCGCCACTCGCACCTGGTCAAGTTTGAGCCAGGCCGCCATGCGTTCGAGTTCGGCCATCAACCGAACCATGGTTTCGGCCGGGGCATCAGGTTCAAGCGAAATCCGCTGAGCGACGAGAAATCCGGCTGCACGGTCGGCCTTCAGGTCGACACGTGCCACCAAAGCCTCGTCCATCAGGAACGGCAAAACATAATAGCCATAGGTGCGCTTGGCTTGGGGAACATAGATCTCGATGCGGTATCGGAATCCGAAAAGCCGCTCTGTGCGGTTGCGTTCCCAGATCAGGGGATCAAATGGTGCCAGCAAGGCGGCC
Source organism: Blastomonas sp. (assembly GCA_964228845.1). GTDB lineage: Bacteria > Pseudomonadota > Alphaproteobacteria > Sphingomonadales > Sphingomonadaceae > Blastomonas. Next base: position 10,045 of record CAXRCQ010000356.1, on the reverse strand, counting down.
CCCGTGATCTTTCGGGGCGCGGGCGCGTCACGGTGCATCCAGGCCTGCTGGCTCCAGCCCTCCACCCGGACCGGAACGAGTATGCCGGCATCGGCCTGCGCAGCGATGGCATGGTCTGCTTCATCCGGCTTCAATCGATAATAGTCCCGCAGATCCGTTGCGGTCGCCACACCGAGCGCCATGGCGCTGCGGGCCACAAGCTCCCGTTGGGCAGTGGCGGCGTCAGGCGTGGGTAGCGCAAGCACCCTCTGCGGCAGGACCCGTTCCGGCAGATCATAGAGCCGCTTGAAGCCAGCGCGCCGCGTCGCTGTTGTAATCTGTCCTGACCAGAACAGCCATTCGAGCGCGTGCTTGGTCTCGCTCCATGCCCACCATCCGCCTTTGCCCGCGCCGCCTTCGAAGTCTGATGCGGCGAGCGGCCCTTCGGCAGCGATCCTGGCGAGCACGGATTGCGCCTTCTGGCGGTGCACGGTCGCAAACCGGCGCAGTGCCGAGTATCCAATCTCTCCACGCTCTGCGCGCGCCATCCGCCAGCGAAACAGCGGATGCAGATCGAGCGGCAGCAGGGAAGCCTCATGCGCCCAGTATTCGAACATGCGGCGGTTTCGCTTCCCGCCCCATGCCGCCTGCTCCAGTTCGCCGAGATCGTAACCGCCGATACGCGAATAGGCTGGGAGATAGTGCGCTCTCGCCAGAACATTCACGCTATCGATCTGGAACACGCCCAGCCTGTCCAACGCACGATGCAGATGAGCCGCTGTTCCCTGCCCGGCACGCCGCTTCCCGAACCCTTGCGCAGCAAGCACGATGCGTCTGGCATCGCGAAGGGAAAGCTGGATGGTCATGCAGGCAAATCTAGCCATCCGATTTTGCAAGGGTCAACAGGCGTCGCCCCGACCTCTGCATCATGCGGAGTTCTGTCGCTCTGTGCGCCGGTAGAGCGGGCGCTAGATGGCAGCCCCTGGCAAGACCTGCCACAAGGCTTACCACTCGGGATCGACCGGAAAGTCCCACTGCCGGACCTTTCACAGACCAGGCACCGCATAGCTCGACCATGATGCTGTCGGGGCTGCAGACGGATTGCTTGCTGTCTTAGCCTAGGCGATCCAGCAATGTGTCGAACTTGCACTGCTATGACAGGCATCCCCCCATTTACAAATTTTGAATACAATCAATTATTTGCAGCTCATGCCATTGCAAATCCATGCAAACTATCACAACAGCCAAAGCTACCAGCGCATGATTAACCAGTGCCAATTCAGCACTAGCCCCCAGTCAGTCGGGATTTCATCCGGAATTGAATCCTGTTACCTGATTCGCAGTTCTTTCAGCCCAAAATCGGGGGTGTCCGGCTGGGGAGTTGCTTCATTGTCGAACGTGCTTTCGAAACTCGATGAGACTCAAAAGCTGTGCCTTAGGCTGGTGCATCAGGGATTCACCTCAAAGCAGATTGCGCAGCAGACCCATCTGTCTGCCGGGACAGTCGATCAATACATCTTTCGGGCAAACGCCATATTGGGGGTCACGGATCGACGGGAAGCCGCACGGTTACTGGCGACTGCTGAGCATCAGAACCAGTTAAAGCAGTTTCAATTAAGATCGGAGGACCTTGCTGGCCAAACTAAAATTGCTTTTATCGCCGGGCAAGGCGACCCCTTGCCGGCCATGTCTTCTCATATCGTCAACGAGCCGACCGCGAGCGCCGTCCCGCTGGGAAGCGCCAGAGGTTTGGCTGGGGCAATCAAGCGGGCACTGGCCGTAGTAGGAGGAAAGCCACACGAGCTGAACTTCAGGCAGAAACTGCTGGCAATGTCCTGGGTCGCACTTGCGACGGGTGGCACACTGTCAGCCTTAATTGCCATCGGTTACTGGCTTAACCACCTGATGTCCTAGCTCATACGGTCTCCTCCTGATCTCTCACCAAACGGAGAAAGTGACCATGACCAATCAGCGCCGCGCCGAGCGGGCCAGCCGTAGCGCCCTCTATCTGTCCGAAGAGCAGTTTCAGGCTCTGACTGGACAAGTCCAGACGTCCTATGAAAAGCTTGATGAGCTTCTCGCTCACATGCTGCGGATGAACGCAGACATGATCGACACCGCCCGAACTGCCGGTCTCGAGCCCGAAAAGGGCCAGAAGCTGTTCCGCAAGCTCAACACCTGCGTGAGCGATCTCGTCATCAGCCGGGAGGATCTTGTCGGCGCTCACCTGGAAGCCACCAGGATCCGCATGCGGACCAATCAGGCCGAGCGCGCAGATGGCTGCTACTCACCGCGCCCACTGATCGAAGGGCACCAGAATGGCATCCGACTGGTCGGCTAACAGCCGACCGGATTTGCTGGATGGGCGTTGTCCTTGCCTACGCGATTGCCCTTCTGTGCACGACCATATTTGTTGCGCAGAAAGGCGATCGCGTTGCGAAGCTGAGCATCGCAGGCATCTGGGTCGGTTTTGGTGCAGCTGAGCTGGCATCCAGACTGATTGTGAGCGACCAGGTTTTCCTGATGACCATCACGTCGATAGAGACCGTGTCGTTCATCTATAAAATCGGCATGGTTTATCTGAGCAACCGACGCTGGCCGATCATTGTAGCCGGGCTGCATTTCAACATCGTGTGCAGCCATCTTTCCTTCATCATCTCCCCCAGCTTCCTGACAAAGGCAATGTATGCAGCGTCGACGATCTGGGCTGTGCCTGTCCTTCTGATCATAACCCTCGGGATTTACATGGATAACAAATGGGACAGGTTCACATCGAAAGGGCGAGTGTGAGCGCGAGGCGTGCCGTGATTTTTCGGTCCGGTGATGCGTCTCCCTCCGCGCGGTTGGAGCGTATTTCAAGCGAGCTGGCGCTTTTGGCTAGCGAGCTCGAAGACGCGGGATTAGACGAACCCTGGCCCGGTCATCCACATACCATCCCTGACTGGCCTTACGCCGTCAGCCGGTATCTCAAGATGAGAAGGGAGCGCGAAAAGCTATTTCCCAGACTATTTCGGGATCCCGCCTGGGATATGCTCTTGCTGCTCTATGTTTACAGAGCGGCAAATGTTCCGCTCCAGGTGAGCGCTATCGCTGGTCTGGCGAACGTGCCGGGAACCACTTCCCTGCGTTATCTCGATCTGATGATCGCGCATCAGCTGATCACCCGTAATCCCGATCCGAAGGACTCCAGACGTGTCTGGCTCAACCTGACGCCAAAAGCGGATGCCCTGCTCGAAAAATGTTCATCGCTTCTGGAGTAGCAACGCAGTAATCGAGCCCGCCCGATGTTGCGAAGGGTGCCGCTATCTTATCAGCGAACCTTCCGGATGTAGCATTCAGAAGGAAATTGCTATCCAGAAACGCCTAATCTGCGATATCGGGCAAACTCGCGGTCAGTCGCAATGAAGCGGCCAAGCATGGCCGCCATGACAAGTTCTATCGTTGGGGCACCTTCCGGATTGCCTCCATTGACCGCCTTTGCATATTCCCCAAGTTCCCGGTGCAGCTGAGCGGGTATCTCGATGGTTACGCGGACCGGCTTCTCGCTGGCGAGATCGGACAGTTTCAGACGGGTCATCGCCCTGCTCCTGCATCAAAGGGTTCCAGCATGAGATCACGGGTTACGATGATCCTGAAAGAAAAGCCCGGACGCACCGTCAAGGTCGGCGGCACGTTCAGCTGTCGCTGGACGACCTGACGTCCGGTCTGGTTTATCGTGTCCTGGCTTCCGAACCGCAGCGCCCGGGCAAGGTCGCTGTCATTGCCGGTCACGAGCTCGCTGCCCACTCCCAGAAGCGTCGAGACCAGAGCAGCTTTGAGCATATTGCCCCAGTGATAATCGGTTCGGTCTTCCAGACCTGCCATGCCAGCGGCATCTGCGCCCGGAAGGCGCTCAAGTGAAACAGATTGCCCTCCCGGCAGTATGAGACGATCCCAGGCCAGCAGAACCCTGCTCTGCCCGGCCACGACATCGCTGTCATATTCACCGATCAGACGCGAACCCTGCGGTATCAGCAGGATGCGTCCGGTCGGGCTGTCATAGACATTCTGCGTAACCTGCGCCGTGATCTGACCGGGCAGATCCGAGCGGATGCCCGTTATCAGCGCAGCCGGGATGATGCTGCCAGCCTGAAGAATGGCTTGGGCAGCGTCGCGAACCACAGGGCTGCCCTCGCGGTCCTTGCGCTGCTCAAGAAAACCCCTTCGCCGATCGGCCTGGCTTGGCGGTGCCGACTGAACCGGATCAGCCTCGCTGCCCGCAGTCGTCCCACCAGCAGCGGCAGCGGGCGCTGCCACATTATCTCTGACGCCCGTATTGCCGGCGAGGAACAGCTGGCTCGTCCTGGCGGTGTCGCGCTCCTGTGCCGCGCGTGCTCGTGCCTGTTCGGCTGCATTAGCGCTGGGGTCAGGTGCCGACGCTCTTGAAAGCGGCGGCTCGACCGGCGGCAGAGGGACTTCGCTTCCGGTATCCGCGCCAGGCGTACCAGCCTGTCGAAGCTCGTCCGGTGGCGGCAATCCACCTTTGCCTAGATCGGCATAGCTTGCCGGAGCATCGGCAAGCTGCTCCGTGCGGTTGCCGTCGCCAGGATCGTAGAGATTTCTGGCCGGTGCAGGATCCTCGGGCCGAAGGGCGAAGATCAGCGAGCCTCCAATGGCGATGCTGCCAGCGAGGCCGATCGTTGCCACGGCCTTGCGCGAGAGACGGGTAACCTTCGGAAGTTCAGCGCGGAAGCGAAACCGGTTCGATCCCGTCGGCACAGGGGGCTGCTCGTCGATCGGTGCCTCTTCGGTGCCTGATTTAGCCGCGCCAGGTCCGGGCGCATGATCTTGCGACCGCGCGGTCATGATTTCCTCCTGCCGCGCTGCGGCTCCCGCAAGATGGTGACGTGCTTCGCATTGCGACCTGAGCCCAGGCGAAGCTCTGCCTTGTCGAACAACCGATCGACGATCAGGTATCGCCCCTGGACGCGGAAGTTGACGAGCTCGGCGGCGCCGGTTTCACCCAGAACGAACAGCGGAGGCAGATTGCCTGTGGCGATGGCCTGGGGAAACTCGACAAAGACCTGCCTCCCGTCGTCGAAGACGCGCACCGGTCGCCATGGCGGGCGGTCGCCCGATATCGCATAATCGAAGCTGAGCGTGGCAAGGTCGATTCCTGAAGCGACCGGCGCCTTGCGCTCTGCCTCGATCTGAGCTGCCTCAAGCGCGATCAGCGCGTCCTGCGGGTATGTCCAGGAAACGGCTGCCATATAGGTCGAGGAAGTGGCGCTCAGCTCGAGATGATAGGTCCGCCTGTTTGTGTTGATGACAAGATTGGTGCTGATATCGGCCCGGGTCGGCTTGATCAGGATATGCACACGGCGCTCCGGCCCGCTGCCGCTCACCGTGTCGCCGATGATCCAGCGGACGGTGTCGCCCGAGGCGACGGGCCCCGGCCCCACGAGCTCCTCGCCCGGTTGAAGCATGATGTTGGTGACATGCCCAGGCGACGTGTAGATCTGGAACAGCGCGCCTTCTGCATAGGGATATTGCTGGATCGCATTGAAATAGCTGGTTCGCTCAGGCTCCACGCGCGCTGCCGCATTGGCACGTCCGATCCGCGATTGCGGATCAGCAGGCTCGTTCTGCTCTGACCTGGAATACTCGCCTGGCCTTGAACGCTTGCCAGCAGCGAGAGCAGGAGTCGAAAAGGCCAAGCCTGTCGCTGCAAGCAGCAGAGCAACAGAGCGGATCGTTGAAATTCGGGTTTTCATTGGCTGAACTCCTTGGACCAGTTGATGGCATCCACGAACAGGCCGAGCGGGTTCCTGCGCAGCGCCTCGGCGCTGCGTGGCGGCTGGATAGTGGTGGTCAGGATCGCCGACCATCGTGAGGTTTCGACCAGCGCGGAATCCTGGTAGCGCCGCTCGGTCCAGGCGACGCGAAAGCTGTCGTCCGATGCCCGGATGACGCTCGAAACGTCGACGGCAATCTGAACCTTTCCGACGCTAGCGAAAGGATCGTTGCCCCGCGCATAATCGCTCAGCATCCGGCCGCCGCGTTCGGTGGTGAAATCATAAGCTCTGAGCCAGTCCTGCCGGAGCACGACGGGATCGGCGGGGATGGACCGGACCTGCTCGATGAACCGCGCGAGATGGAAAGCGATCTGCGGATCTGTCGGGCGATACCCGGCATCGGCCGGAGCGATCGCCTGGGCCTGACCGAGCCGGTCGACTTCGACCACCCAGGGTGTGATCGTTCCGCGGGCCGATTGCCACACAAGGCCGCCGGCAAGACCGCCAGACAGCGCAAGGCAACCGAAGAATGCAAGCCGCCAGTTTCGGGCCTGGACGCGGGCAGACCCGATTCGATCGTCCCAGACCTGTGCTGCGCGCTGATAGGGTGTGACGGGCTCGGGGCTGGTCCCGTAACGAATAGATGGGCGTCGAAACATGCGTTGGGCCTTTTCTGCTGGTCAGCTTCTGTCGGAGATGTCGGGACCCTGGCTGCCGGATTGGCTGTCGCCGCCCTTTAGCGTATGGGCAGTCAAGGACGCTGCCTGGCCGATGGCCTGCCTGCGCCGGAGGGCCCTGGCCCAGCCAGGGGCAGCATCACCGGCAGATTCGGTGCGAGGGTCGTCGGAACCGCCGGTCTTGCCGGCTGCATAATTCGCGCTGAGCGTGGCTGCCGCACGACGAAGCGGAGATGCTGCGGCAGAAGCGGCGGACCTGGCGATGTTACCCAGCCCTGCTGCGGCTGCCTGCCTGCCGGATTTGCCTGCTGCACCCGAAGCATAGGCGCCGGCAGCGCTCCCGGCCGCCCGCGCGCCTCCGGTGGCGGCAGCAGCCATGGCCGATCCGGCAGTTCCGGCGGCGAGCGTTGCTCCGGCGGCAGCGCCTCCAAAGGTCGCACCGGCTGCGATGGCAGTGCCTGCGGCGGCTCCTGCCCCCAGCTGCGGCCCCCCTGCAACGATCCCGTTGGCGATGCCGGGCCCGAATATCCCGAGGCCCAGCAAAGTGAGCGCGGCGAGCGCTATGGCCATGACCTGCCCGATATCGGGCTCTGCGCTCAGGCCTGCACCGGTAAACTCGGCAAAGAGCGTCGTACCGATACCGGTGATGACGGCGAGCACCAGAACCTTGATGCCCGAAGAGATGATATGGCCGAGGACCTTTTCGGCCATGAAGGCGGTGCGCCCGAAAAACGCGAATGGCAGCAGCACGAAGCCCGCCAATGTCACCAGCTTGAACTCGATGATAGTGACGAACACCTGGATCGCCAGCACGAAAAAGGCGATGACGACAATCAGCCAGGCGACCAGCAGGATCATGATCTGGACGAAATTGGTGAAGAAGCCGACCGGGCCGACAAGATCTGCCGTCGCATCGAGCAGCGGCTGGCCGGCATCGAGGCCGGTGGCGGCGACCAGACCCGGGCGCATGAAATCGCCCATCGCCATGCCGCTGCCGCTCGCCTTGAGGCCGAGCCCTGCAAAGCTCTCGAGCAGGACAGCAGCAAGGGAAGAAAAATTGCCGATGATGAAGGCGAAAACGCCAATATAAAGCGTCTTCCTGACCAGCCGCTGTAGTACGTCCTCATCGGTCCCCCAGGCCCAGAACAAGGCCGCGATCGTCACATCGATCACGATCAGGGTCGATGACAGGAAGCCCACTTCGCCGCCGAGCAGTCCGAAGCCGCTGTCGATATAGCGCGAGAATATCTCGAGGAACCGGTCGATGACGCCCGTATCGTTCATGGCTGGCGCCTTTCCTGGCGGAAGAATAGCCGGCGTCTTTCTTCCCAGAACGCGGCGCATGCGTCATTGGCTGTGGACACGGCCCGGCATCGTCCAGGGTCCGCCGTGACAGCGCCGGGCGCTGGCGTTTCGTCCGCAACCCGGGTGCTCGCAACGGGTCTGGGGTCCTGCCGGACGCCGGACATCATCGCGACCGCTGCAAACAGGCCAGCCATCCCGGCCGCGGCCGCGAGCCTTGCTGTCCTTGCCATCTCAGTTGCGCCGCCGGAAACGGCGGAAGCGTTCGCGGCCCTCCGCTTCTGTCGCCGCGCTTCGTGCCGCTTCGATGGACTGCGCCCGACCCTGCGCTGCAATCGCAGCCGTCAGATCGGCGAGCTGCTGCGTCTGGAGGGCCAGCAGCTGATTGCCCGCCTGCGCCGCCTGGAGTGCGCCTGCGGCTGACTGGCTCGCTCCGATCAGAGCCGTAACGGAACTGCGCGTGGCACCGAGATTGCCGACGATCCCGGCCTGCACCTTCATCGCATCTTCGAAGGCACTGACGCTGTCCTCCCAGCGGGCATTGGCATTGGCGACCATCTGCCCCTGCGCTGAAGAGAGCGCTGTCCCCTTGTAGCGCGCGGCGAACGTCTGGCGGACATCGGTCACGTCATAGGCAATGCGCTGAGCCTCGCTCAGGAGCTGCCTGGTCTGGTCGACCTGGCTTTGCAAGGTCTGGATCGTCGAGAGCGGAAGACTGGCCAGATTGCGCGCCTCGTTGATCAGGCTGGTCGCCTGGTTCTGCAGCTGCTGGATCTGGTTGTTGATCTGTTCGAGCGAGCGCGCTGCGGTCATCACGTTCTGGGCATAGTTGGAAGGGTCGTAGACGACTCCGCCGAACTGGGCACGAGCCGGGCCCGGAATGGTTACGCTGAAAGCCGCCACGACGAGGATGCCGACAGTCAGGCTTGTGCGCAATTTGACAGATGTTTTCATAGACCGGGTTCCCTTTCACGAGCTGGAGAGAATGCGGGCGAGAGCAGATCTGCGGCCCAATCGAGATTGCGGTACCTGAGCCACGCTGCGGCAAAACCCTGGGGTTGAGAGGCTGCGGCAATCTCGGCGATGCGCGCCTGGTCCGATTTCGAGGATGCTGCGGTGAACGCGAGGGCTATTTCGCCGAGGCCGAGTTCGAACAGGCGGTTGCCGCGCCGCGACTGGCAATAGTAATCGCGCTTGGGCGTGGCACGGCTGAGGATTTCGATCTGGCGGGCGTTGAGACCGAACCGGTGGTAGATGCGGGCGATCTGCGGTTCCATCGCCCGTTCGTTGGGCAGGAATATGCGCGTCGGACAGCTTTCGATGATCGAAGGCGCTATGGCCGAGGTTTCGATATCGGCAAGGCTCTGCGTTGCAAAGACAACGCTCGCATTCTTCTTGCGCAGTGTCTTGAGCCACTCGCGCAGCTGCCCCGCGAACAGGGGACTGTCGAGCACCAGCCATCCCTCGTCGATGATGATTATGGCGGGCGATCCATCGAGGCTGCGCTCGATCCGGTGGAAGAGACAGGCCAGCACAGCGCTGGCGCAGGATGCGCCGGTCAGGCCTTCGGTCTCGAATATCCGGACGCGGGTATCAAAATCGGCCTCCCTTTCTGCATCGAGCAGCCGGCCCCAGGGTCCGCCAACCAGATAGGGCGACAGCGCCTGTTTCAGCTCGTGCGACTGCAGCAGCACGGCAAGCCCCGTCAGCGTCCGCTCCGCGACAGGAGCCGAGGCCAGCGAACTCAGTGCCGACCAGAGATGCTCCTTTGCGGCGGGATCGATTTGGGCGCCTTCGCCTGCGAGGATGGCCGCGAGCCATTCGGCGGCCCAGGCGCGCTCGTTCGGGTCATCGATACGGGCGAGCGGTTGCAGGCAGAAAGCGTCCTGCCCCTCGGCGGCACCGAGCGCGCCACCCAGATCCTGCCAGTCACCGCCCATGGCAAGCGCTGCCGCACGGATCGATCCACCAAAATCGAAGGCGAAAATCCGCGCATCGCGGTAGCGCCGGAACTGGAGCGCCATGAGCGCGAGCAGAACCGACTTGCCGGCTCCTGTCGGGCCCACCACCAGCATATGCCCGACATCGCCGACATGAAGGGAAAGACGGAACGGGGTCGAGCCTTCGGTCTTGCCGTAGAGCAAGGGGGCATCACCGAAATGCTCGTCCCGTTCCGCTCCCGCCCAGACTGCTGACAGGGGGATCAGATGGGCGAGATTGAGTGTGGAGATCGGGGGCTGGCGGACATTGGCATAGACATGGCCGGGGAGCGATCCGAGCCATGCCTCGATCGCATTCATGCCCTCGATCGTG
>CAXRCQ010000355.1:0-15996 GCA_964228845.1 Blastomonas sp. | reverse complement strand
TGACGTGACCCCCTGATTTTCCTCCACGAACGATTAGAGTCTGGCCTGAAGGAAGGACAGACGATGAAGCGTGCAAGGTTTTCAGAAGAGCAGATCATTGGGGTGCTGAAGGAGGCAGAAGCGGGCGCGAAGACCGCTGATCTCGCCCGGCGGCACGGTGTGTCAGAAGCGACGATCTATAACTGGAAGGCCAAGTATGGAGGCCTAGAGGTATCCGAGGCCCGGCGCCTGCGAGAGCTCGAGAGCGAGAACGCCAGGCTCAAGCGGCTTCTGGCCGATGCGATGCTGGACCAGGCTGCGTTGAAGGATCTTCTGGCAAAAAAGTTTTGACGCTCGCCGCGAAGCGGGAAGCTGTCGCTCATCTCCAAGCGTGCCACGGGATGAGCGAACGGCGGGCGTGCCGTGTCATCGATGCCGATCGCAAGAGCGTGCGCTATCGTTCCACCCGGGACGATGACACTGCTCTGCGCGAGAAGCTGCGCGAGCTGGCCAACCAGCGTCGCCGGTTCGGCTATCGCCGTTTGCATATCCTGCTGCGCCGGGAGGGCGTGATGATCAACCGGAAGAAGACCCAGCGGCTCTACAAGGAGGAAGGTCTGGCGGTGAGGCGGCGACGCAGCCGCAAGCGTGCTGTCGGCACCAGAGCACCTGCTCCGGTGCTGGCACTGGCGAACCAGCGCTGGAGCCTGGACTTCGTTCATGACCAGATGGCTTCTGGCAGGCGGTTCCGGGTGCTCAATGTGGTCGATGACGTTACCAGGGAGTGCCTGGCGGCGGTGCCGGACACCTCGATCTCAGGGCACCGTGTCGTGCGCGAACTGACTCGGCTGATCGACGAGCGGGGCAAGCCGGGGATGATCGTCAGCGATAATGGCACCGAGCTCACCAGCAATGCCGTGCTTGCATGGTGCGGCCAGAGCGGCGTGGAGTGGCATTACATCGCCCCGGGCAAGCCGATGCAGAACGGCTACGTCGAGAGCTTTAACGGTCGCATGCGCGACGAGCTGCTGAATGAGACCCTGTTCCTCAGCATGGCCCACGCACGGGTCGAGATCGCTGCCTGGGTCGAGGATTACAACCGGGAGAGACCACACTCGTCCCTTGGCTACGCAACCCCGGCGGCGTTCGCCGCCGAACTGGATAAGCAATGGCCTGCTTCGCTACGCCCTACGGGCTCCGCTACGCAGCCCATTGCTTCAACCGCGCTGATGCGCAAAACAACCGCCCGGCTCTAATCTCAGCTGGAGGAAAGCTTGGGGTCACGTCATCGCAACTTCACGTTAACTGCTTGTTTACGTTGATTACCTAGCCATCGATGCGGGGTCGGGAGCATTTGCCGACTGGTTCGTTGGCGAGAAAAATGTCTGCACTTGTGTCTACCCGGAATATCGCCAATCGCCTGCCCGAGCGCCCCCGGACTTCGGGTGACGGTCCTGTGCTGGCCGTACCAGTCATCCCTCCCCATGCCGAGCTCTCCCGCCAGGCCGCCATTTGCCGGTCGCTGGGATCTGACTTTGTCGCCAATGTGCTCGAGGCAGCCGAACGCCAGCTTTCGCGCGCGCCGATGACCGAGGCCGTGATCGCGACCTGGCCAGGCGACCGGGCAGCAGCTGCGCTGGCCATGCGGCTGAACGGGGCGCTGCACGCGATTGCCCGGCGCAATATCGTGCCCGATCTCAGCGCGCTCTACCGCGGCGAGCATGCCGATTTCGATCGTGCCATGGCGTCGGCGCTGGCTCAATGCGATTCCTTCATACTGCAATGGCTGCGCGATCCCACGCAGACCAACGAAGTCGGCCGGTCAGCCGCGCTGATGGCCGCGCTGATGGTGGCCTCGGACCGGTTCGGCCTGCCGTTCGAGCTGTTCGAGCTCGGCACCAGTTGCGGTCTCAACCTCAATGTCGGGCGCTATGGGTTCGATCTGGGCGGCGTGAAGGCGGGCGATCCGCTGTCTCCGCTGCACATCACGCCGGAATGGCGCGGCGCGCAGCCGGTAAATGCATCGGTCGACATCGTTTCTGCGTGCGGCGCGGACCTGCACCCGCTCGACGCGCAAAACAGCGATTGCTGCGAGCGATTGCTGGCCTTCATCTGGGCGGACCAGCAGCACCGTATCGAGCGGCTTGAATACGCGCTCGAGATCGCGCGCCAGCACCCGCCGCAAATAGACGAGGCTGAGGCGATCGCCTGGATCGCCGGAAAACTCGCCGCACCGCAAGCCGCTGGCACCTGCTGCGTCGTGTTCCATTCCATGTTCCGCCAATATCTGCCCGAACCCCAGCGTGTGCGTCTGGCCGACATCATCGCCGACGCGGGCAGAGGGGCAACGAAACGCAAACCGCTCGCCTGGATCAGCTTGGAATGGACGCCCGACCGCAGCGAGGTAAGGCTTTCGCTGACCACCTGGCCCAGCGGCGAACAGCGCGTGCTGGCCACCTGCCACCCCTATGGCGAATGGATTCACTGGCGCTGACATGCTGCGCTGCTAGGGTCCCGCCATGGTGGAGCAACCCGATCTGGAAACCTTGCTGCTCGGCCCCGTGCTGGCAACGCGCGATTGCGGCGGCTGCACGGCCTGCTGCATCACGTTGAAGGTCGATACGCCCGACCTCAAAAAGCCCGCCGGGACCCCTTGCCCGCAGCTGACCGCGACCGGCTGCAGCATCCATGCCCACCGTCCCACCATCTGCCGCACTTGGTTCTGCGCTTGGCGACGGCTCGCAGCATTGCCGGACGAAGCACGGCCCGACCGATCCGGTCTGATCGTCTCGGTGAGCTTCAACCGCGAAGCGCGTCATCCCTTCGAGGCGATCGCGCTGACCGGGCTTGCTCTGCCCGGTAGCGATACGATCAGCAGCGGCATGGCAGCGCGCGTGCTCGATGCCCTGTGCGATCGCCCGGTCGCGGTGTGGTTCAGCGACGGCCAGCGCAAGATGCTGATGCACCCGGAAAATGACGTGGCGGACATTGTGTTGTCAGGCCGTAACCCGCCGCCGCATCTCGCCGAAGAGGTCGGTCTGTGGCGCGCGCAATATGCCGCCTTCCTTGCCTGACCGCTGCTTTATGGCTAACGGTGGACAGAAGAGCAGACAGGCACACCAAGGGGAGCGAGATGGGCGGTATCGACCGGAGATTTTTCGTCGCAGGTGCGGGTGCGGCGCTGATCGGTGCGGTGAGCAAGTCATCCGGCGGCAACATCGCCCTGCCCTTCGCCAATGGTGCCCGACCGCTGGTGAAACTGCCGGGCAAGCGGCAGATGATCCTGCTCACCAGCCGCCCGCCCCAGCTCGAGACGCCGTTTTCGGTGTTCAACAGCGGGCTGCTGACGCCCAATGACGCGTTTTTCGTGCGCTATCACCTTTCCGGCCTGCCCACCGAGATCGACCCGCGCAGCTTCCGCCTGGCGATTGGCGGGCATGTCGAAACGCCGCTGCAACTGAGCCTCGAAACGCTGCGCCGCGATTTCCCAGTGAGCGAGGTCGTCGCGGTCAACCAGTGCTCGGGCAACAGCCGCGGCTTTTTCTCCCCCCGTGTCGGCGGCGGACAGCTCGGCAATGGCGCGATGGGCAATGCGCGCTGGCAGGGCGTGGCGCTGAAGCATCTGCTCGCCAAGGCCGGAGTGCGCGCAGGCGCAGCGCAGGTCACCTTCAACGGGCTAGACAATCCACCCGCCGACGGGATCGCCGATTTCGTCAAGGCGCTCGATATCGATCACGCGCTCGACGGCGAGGTGATGGTCGCCTTTGCGATGAATGGCGAGGAGCTGCCGTTCCTCAACGGCTATCCGCTGCGCCTGGTCGTGCCCGGCCATTTCGGCACCTATTGGGTCAAGCATCTCAATGAAATCAATGTCGTGGACAAGGATTTCGACGGCTACTGGATGAAGACCGCCTATCGTATTCCCGACAATGACTGCCGCTGCGTCGAGCCCGGCACCAAGCCCGACAAGACTGTGCCGATCTCCCGGTTCAACGTCCGCTCCTTCCTCACCAGCCATATCGATGGTGACAGGGCAGGTGCAGGACGGACCACCGAGTTGCGCGGGATCGCGTTCAGCGGTGGCGATCCGATCAAGCGCGTGCTCGTCTCGCCCGATAACGGCCAGAATTGGCAGGAGGCCAGGCTCGGCGAGGATCTGGGACGCTATTCGTTCCGCGAATGGAAGCTGGGGCTGACGCTCGCCAGGGGGCAGCACACCCTGCACGTTCGCGCCGAAGGCTCGAGCGGCGAAACGCAACCCATGGAAGCGCGCTGGCAACCGGCAGGCTATATGCGCAACGTGGTCGAGACAACCACCGTGGAGGCCGTGTGATGCGCAGCAAGGGACTTGTCATCGGCCTCGGCCTGCTGGCTGTCGCGGCGGGAGGCGCGGCCTGGACGCTGATGGATCGAGACGCCGGACCGGATGTCGTGGCGGCGCGGATGGAGCCGGTCAGCTATCAACTACCTGAAGAGGCGATCCCCGCCGAGCTCGCGGACGCAGGGGCGGAGATCGTGGTCAACAACTGCACCGCCTGTCACAGCCTGGAATATGTCACCACCCAGCCACGCGGCATGGGCGAGAAATTCTGGCACGACGAGGTGACCAAGATGGTCAAGGTCTATGGCGCGCCGGTCGAGCCCGCCGATGCCGAAGCGATCGCGAAGTTGCTCGGCGAGCGCTTCGGCTAGAACAGGAAGACCACCACCGCGAACGAGGCGGCCAGGCTGGTCAAAGTCGCGATCAGCACCGGGATGGCGGGGCGCACGCCGGTTTCCATAAGCAGATCCATGCGGCTGCGCATCGCGGTCGCGATCACCGCGATTAGCAGCAGCCCCTTGGACAGGCTGAGCGCCGAATCGCGCACCGGGTCGAGCATCGGGACGAGCGAATTGACCAGCACCACGCCGAAGAACGCGACGATGAACCAGGGCAAAGCCAGCCGCTTCCACAAGGGACTGCCCTCGGCCTGATCCGCGTTGCCGATGACGAGACCGGTGATGATCACGACGGGCGCAAGCATCGCCACGCGCGAGAGCTTGACGATCGCGGCATAGCTGCCCGCGCTTTCGGAAAAGGCATAGCCGCCGCCGATCGCCTGCGCGACGTCATGGATCGATGCGCCGATCAGGAAGCCGGCCTGCTGATCGGTCAATTGCAGATATTCGGCCAGGATCGGATAGAGCGACATCGCCAGCGCGCTGAAGAGCGAGACGACGACCAGGGTGATCGCGAATTGCGACTGGTTCAGTCGCTCGCGTCCGATGATCCCGTAGAGCGCCATTGCCGCGCTCGCGCCGCAAATTGCGGTCGCGCCGCCTGCGAGAATGCCGGTATAGTTCGACTGGCCCACCAGCCGGGCACCGAGAATTCCGGCGAGGAAGGTCACCGTCATGATCGCGGCAAGCGCTGCAAAGGGTTGCACGCCCAGCGAACCGATCTGCTCGAATGTCACCTGCAGCCCCAGCAGCACGACGCCAAAGCGCAGGCAGGTGCGCGAGGCGAAGTCGAGCCCCTTGTGGCTGCGCGGATCGCGCGCGACGAAGCTCAGGGACAGGCCGATCAGCAGGCCGAGCAGGATGATCGGGAAGTTATAATGTTCGGACAGCCAGGCCGCGGCCCCGGCGGCGATGGCGCAGATGGCAAGGCCCTGAAAGATCGTGTCGCGCGGCTTGGCGGCATCGGCATCGGGTTTGCGCGCGGCTTCGGCCAGATACATCTCGCCGAACAGGTCGCCCGCTGCGGGGAGCGAATCCCAGTCGATTTCCTGCCGCCTGCCGTTCATCGCCGCTCCCCTCGCCCCCGATATATGTCCTTCGGTGTCATATTCCCCTTCCCTTACGCGTGCGAGCGGCTATCGTGCAAGCACGAAGCGTCGTAGACAGGCGCGAGCTCGGGAGGATCGGTATGGACGAGGCACGGCATCAGGGAATGGCACGCGGCGCGGCGATCGCGCTGGTCGTGCTGCTTTTCCTTGGCAACGCGCTCAATTATGTCGACCGGCAGGTGCTGGCGCTCTTGAAGCCCACGCTCGAGGCCGAGTTTGGCTGGTCCGACGCCGATTATGCGCATCTCGGCTCCTCCTTCCAGATCGCAGCGGCGGGCACGCTGCTGTTCGTCGGCTGGTTCGTCGACCGGTTGGGCGTGCGCGTCGCCTATGCCATTGCGGTGACCGTCTGGAGCGCCGCCGGCATGGCGCATGCGCTGGCGCAGACGGTGCAGCAATTCGTCGCCGCGCGCGTCATCCTGGCTGCCGGCGAATCGGTCAGCACGCCTGCGGGGCTCAAGGCGGCCGCCATGTATCTGCCGGTGAAGCAGCGCAGCATCGCCATCGGTCTGATCAACACCGCCCCCAATATTGGCGCGATCCTCACCCCGCTGCTAATCCCGCCCTTTGCGCTGGCGTTCGGCTGGAAAGCGGCCTTCTGGGTCACCGGCGCGCTGGGCTTTGTCTGGCTTGCCGGCTGGTGGTGGGGCACGCGCAACCTGAAGCCGCTGGGCGACATCCCCGAGCGCGCGCGCGTTCCCTGGGGAACGTTGCTGGCCGACCGCAGGACCTGGACGGTGATCGGCGCGAAATTCTGCATCGATGCGGTCTGGTGGTTCGTGCTCTTCTGGATGCCCGATTTCTTCAATCGCCAGTTCGGCCTTTCGCAGGGTGAGCTCGGCTGGCCGATCGCAATCATCTTCACCCTCGCCGCTCTGGGCGCGATCACCTCGGGCGGGCTCTATCCGATCCTGCTCAGCCGCGGCATGAGCGTCAACGGCGCGCGCAAGACCTCGATGCTGTTCTATGCGCTGGTCGTGCTCGCGATGCCGCTCTCGCTCCAGACCGGCAACCCCTGGATTGCCGCAGTGCTGATCGGCCTGGGGCTGTTCGCGCATCAGGGTTTTTCGACCAATGTCTTCGGCATGACCGCCGACATCATCCCAGCCACGCGCGTCGCCAGCGTCATCGCGCTGGGCGCGGTCGCGGGCAACCTGTCGGGCACCGCGATCATCGAGTTCGCCGGCTATTCGCTGGGCAGCGGCATGGGTTATGTGCCGCTGTTCGCGATCTGCGGCAGCGCCTATCTGGTCGCGCTGGCCTTCATCCAGGTGATGATCCCGCGGCTCAGGCTCGCGGCGGAAGCAGACGCCCTTTAAGTCAAGCTCTGGCCGATCTCGAACAGCTCGTAGATCGGCCCGGATGGCGTCTGCGTCCCGGTACCGACCAGGGTGAGCGCATTGAGCCAGGCATAGCGCGGATCACCGCTTTCCAGCCGCGCGTTGACGACGATGCTGTACTCGTCCGGGTCTAGCAACGCCCCCTTGGCAAAGCGTGCCATGGCATCGCACCTGCCCCGCATCGATCCCTGATAGTTCAGATAGATCGGCACGCCATCCTCGCTTGTCAGGTTCAGCCGGACATCGATCAGCAACGTGCCATCGGGCTGGATGACATACCAGTCCGCCCCGGATTCGACCGTGCCGCTAAGCCGTTCGCCGGTGAACGACCCGCCGGTCACCTGCGCGATACCGCGATAGCCCGCAGCAATAGCGCCGATGCGCCGGGTTTGGGCAAAATCGACCTCGAGTTGCAGGGTCATCAGGTGGCGGTGAACAAGGGTCTTCATGGAAGCAGGGCTAGCATCCCATGCTGGTCGGGCAAAGGTCGAAAGCCAGGGCTTCAGGCGGTGCGGCACGCGGTGGAGAAACGCACCGCGCTTCAGCGCGCATCGTCACGCGGTGGGGAAGTGTGCTGCGCTTCAGCGCGCATCGTCGCGAGGAGGCTGCAGCTCGCCAGGAGCCAGAGCCTTCTCGGGCGGAGCTGTGAGCTTCGGCTTGATCAACCCCTCCCAGAGAGCCCAGCGGAAGATGCTCGCGACGATCGCGATCCAGAGCGGGATCTGGACGAGCACCGGAAGATCGATGAAGCCTGCATAATCGGCTGTCACTAATGCAAAGCCGATCCACCCCGTCACCGTGATGACGGGTTTCAGCCGTTCGATGGGAACCGCCAGCCGCACAGCATGGTCAACGAGTCGCTCCACCCGGTCACCATCTCATTTCCCCAGTTGCGGGACAATGGGCGGCGACGGCCCGCTCCACTTGAAGCCCGACCATGCACTGCGCGCAAAAAGGCCCCGGACTTGCGTCCGAGGCCCCTTTGATCGCTCAAGGCTAGATCAGCGCAGGCGTGCGCGCAGGCTGATGCCGAAATAGCGGTCGGCATCGCGCGGGATCTGCAGGCGCTGGCCGGCGCTGACGTTGAGCAGCGCATAGGCCTTGTCGGTGATGTTGCGCGCCAGGAAGCTCACGCGGTAATTGTCGTCCGGATCGGAGATGCCGATGCTGCCGTTCCAGATGCCATAGGCCGCGATCGGGCCCTGTTCGCCAAGATCGGAGAACTGGCGGCTGACATGGCGGAAATCGGTGTCGAGATACATCTTGAACCCGCCCAGATCGCGCTCGTAGCTGGTGCCGATGGTCCAGGTGAACTTCGGCGCCAGCGGCAGCTGGGTGCCGTTGCGGGCATCGGGCGCGTTGGTCGCGGGGTTCGGGTTGAAGCGCTTGACCGTGGCATCGGCATAGGCACCACTTGCGCGCAGCGTCCAGCCATCGACCGGCACCGCGAGCAGATCGACCTCGAAGCCCTCGCTCTTGACGGAACCGGCGTTGGTCAGGTTTGAGACGACCGCGCCATTGAGCAGCACGAAATTGTTTGCCTGGAAGCCGTCATAAGTGACGGTGAAGGCCGACAGGTTGAACTGCACGCGGTTGTCGAGGAACTGCGACTTCAGGCCGATCTCGAACGCGTCCGAGGTTTCCTCGTCGATCGGGATCGCGTTGGTCGGCGCGGTGTGGTTGAAGAACACGTTGAACGCCGGGCCCTTGTAGCCGCGGGTGTAGCTGCCATAGAGCATCACATCCTCGCTGGGTGTGAACTGCAGCACCGCGCGGCCCGAGAGATTGCCGTTGGTGCTGGACCCGCGCGAGGTGTTGGTGCCGTTACCGCCCGAGGCGATCGTGCCGCCCGCAGGCGCGCCCGAGACACCGGGTCCGGTTGCCGGAAGGCCGGTGGTCGCATTGACGCCCGGTGCACGGGTGTGAACGAAGCTCAGGTCATCCCAGGTGTAGCGCAGGCCGCCGGTCAGCGCGAACATGTCGCTCAGGCGATAGGTCGCCTGGCCAAAGATCGCATAGTTGCGCGATTCCACCGCGCTGAACGAGGTCGCGGTCGGGAAGATGGTGTTGGTGCGATCGTTGACGTTACACGGACGGCCGCCGGTGATCGGATCGATCGGCAGGGTCGAGGTGGCGCAGGTGATGTTGCGACGGGTAAAATCCTGCTCGTTGTCCGAGCCCCAGATGAAGCCGCCGACCTGGTAGAAGAAGGGCTTGGTCTGGTCCGAGGCGAGACGCACTTCGAGCGAGAGCTGCTCGGTGCGGACCTGGCCATTGTCGTGCAGTTCACCGGTGCCGACGATCGCGCGCGGGAGGAAGTCGCCTTCGCGGATTTCGGTATTCTCCCAGTTACGATAGCCCGCGATGACACTGAGCACATGGCTGGTGAACACGTCGAAATCGGCGCTCGCGGTCAGGCTCCACTGCTTGTCGAGCGTGCGGGTGACGAGGTTGTGGTTGACGAAGCGCTGGTTGACGCCGCGCGCTACACCGCCGGGCAGACCGAGCTCGGCATCGAGAACCGCGCCGCGGCTGACGCCGGTCACATCGGCGCAGCAATCGTCATCGGCCTCGAAATAATCGGCGATGAAGCGGAAGCGCGTGCCGCCATTATCGTAATCGAGAATACCGCGCGCACCGTAATGTTCATAGCCGTTGACGGTGTTGCGGCGGCCACCGTTGATATTGGTGATGTTGCCGTCATAGCTGCCGTAGAACGCGGTGATACGGCCGGTCAGGTTCTCGGCAAGCGGGCCGGAGATGGCTCCGCGCAGGCGATATTCGTCATCGTCGAACGCTTCGAGCCGCGCTTCGGCCTGAAGCGTGTCGGTACCGCCCTTGGAGACGATATTGACGAGGCCGGCCGACGCGTTCTTGCCGAACAAAGTGCCCTGGGGACCGCGCAGCACTTCGAGCCGCTCGGCATCGACCAGGTCCATGAACGCCTGGCCCGAGCGGCTGAGCACCACGCCGTCGACCACGGTCGAGACGCTGGGCTCTGCGGCGATCGAGAAGGTGATGGTGCCGACGCCGCGCATCACGATGGCGCTGTTGGCGCTGGTCGTGCCCTTGCGGAACGAGACCGACGGGACAAGCTGGGTCAGACCCTCGAGACTGGTGACGCCGGTGGTCTCGAGCCGTTCGGAGGTGATCGCCGTGATCGCGATCGGAACATCCTGCACGTTCTCGGCGACCTTCTGCGCGGTCACGACGATTTCGGTGATGCCGCCCTGGCTTTCATCGGCCGAGGCGTCCTGCGCGTGTGCAGGCATGGCGAAGGCGAGCGAAAGCGCGGTCGCGGACAGCGCGGCGGCACGGACGGACAGTAAATTGGTGAGCTTCATGGATAACCCCTCCCTGCGAGAATGCGGTCGTAGCGGGGGCTTGCTGCCCCTTGATATGGTCGCCGCGATTGACGCTTGATCTGCTATGACCGGCTCGATATGTCAAGCGGTGTCAGAAAAACGGACAATGGCTGCGACCATTTCGCCACACTGGCGGCCAAGGGTGAGGAAAAGCGCGTTGAAACTGCGGATTGATGCCCAGAATGACGGGTTCGATCTCCTGTTCGGAGAGCGGATCGTGCTGCGGCATCGTACGGACTGTCCTGCGGTGGTCATGGCGCGCGGCAACCCCGACATCACGATGTTTCGCGGCAATTTCCGCATTTCCGACTCGCCGAGCGAAGAGATCGCCCCCAGCGACTGGCGCGAGGCCGATGGCGGTATCGAATGGCTGCACGATGGCGCACCGGTCGCGCGCCTTTCGACCAGCGGCCACAAGCTGACAATCAACGCGCTGCTTCCCGGCTATGACCGCCTTCGCGTGCGTTTCCATACCGAGCCCGGCGAATGCGTCTGGGGCGGCGGCGAGCAGATGAGCTATCTCGCGCTGAGCGGCCGCTCCTTCCCGATCTGGACCAGCGAGCCCGGGGTGGGCCGCGACAAGTCGACCGAACTCACCCGCATCATGGATACCGAAGGCATGGCGGGCGGCGACTATTGGAACACCAACTATCCGCAGCCGACATTTCTCACCTCGCGCTGGATCGCGGTGCATCTGGACGCCAGTTGCTACAGCGTGCTCGATTTCACCGATCCTGGCTTCCACGCGGTGGACGTGTGGAGCGACACCGCCGATTTCGAAATTTTCGCCGCCGATGGTCCGCTCGAACTCGTCTCCGCGCTATCGAAGCGCTTCGGTCGTCAGCCCGAACTGCCCGACTGGGCGATCGGCGGCGCGATCGTCGGGCTGACATCGGGCGCATCAAGCTTCGACCGGCTCGAACGCTTTGTCGAAGCGGGTACCTCCGTCTCCGCCTTGTGGTGCGAGGACTGGGCCGGCATCCGCGAAACCACCTTTGGCCGTCGCCTGTTCTGGGATTGGCATAACGGAGAGCGCAGTGCCCAGCGCTATCCGGACCTGAAGACGCGCATTGCAGCCCTGCACCGGCGCGGCATAAGGTTCATGGCCTATGCCAATCCCTATATATCCGTGGATGGCGACCTGTTCGCCGAAGCGGCCGGCGGCGGCCATTTTTGTCTTCGCACCGACAGCGACGAGGTGCATCTGGTCGATTTCGGCGAGTTCGACTGCGGCGTGGTAGATTTCACGCGCGAGGAAACCCGCGCCTGGTTCGCCGAGCGCGTGCTGGGCCACGAGATGCTGGACATCGGAATCGATGGCTGGATGGCCGATTTCGGCGAATATCTGCCCACCGATCTGCGCCTTGCCGATGGCTCCGACCCGATGGAGGCGCACAACCGTTGGCCGGTGCTCTGGGCCGACGTCAACGCGCGCGCCGTCGCCAGCCGGGGCCGCACCGGCGATGCCGTCTTCTTCATGCGCGCGGGCTTTTCGGGCGTGCAGGCGCATTGCCCGCTGCTCTGGGCGGGCGACCAGTCGGTCGATTTCACCCGGCACGATGGCATCGGCACGGTGATCACCGGCGCGCTGTCTGCCGGGCTGGTCGGCAACGCGTACAGCCATTCGGATTGCGGCGGCTATACCTCGCTGCACGGCAATATCCGCACCGAGGAACTGATGCAGCGCTGGTGCGAGCTTGCCGCCTTCGCGCCCGTGATGCGCAGCCACGAGGGCAACCGTCCGGACGACAATCAGCAATATGACTCGACGCCCGAGCTGATGTCCTGCTTCGCGCGCTGGAGCCGGGTGCACGCGCATCTCGCAGCCTATGTCCGCCACCTGTGCGGCGAAGCAAGCGCGCAGGGTCTGCCGGCGCAGCGGCCGCTGTTCCTGCATTACCCGCACGACCCTGCCCTCTTTACGGTGCAGGACCAGTTTCTCTACGGTGCCGATATGCTGGTGGCTCCGGTGATCGAACAGGGTGCCGAGGCGCGCGAAGTTGTCCTCCCTGGAGCGGGCGTGTGGCGGCATGTGTGGAGTGGCGTGGATTACGCGCCCGGCACGCACCGCATCGCCGCACCGATCGGCCAGCCACCGGTCTTCTATCGGCCCGACAGCGCCTTTGCCGCGCTGTTCGCGGGCCTGAACGAGGTGCTGGAGCGATGAGCGAACGGGCGAATATCCGCGATGTCGCGGCCAAGGCGGGCGTGGCGGTCAAGACGGTCAGCCGGGTGCTGAACGGCCATCCCTATGTCAGCCAGGCAACGCGCGACCGGGTGGAAGAGGCGATGCGCGACCTCGATTTCCGCCCCAGCGTCGCGGCGCGCATCCTGTCGGGCGGCAAGTCGAACCAGATCGCGCTGATCTACGACAATCACAGCCCCTAGTACCTGTTCCAGATCCAGACCGGCTGCTGGGATTTCTGCCGCGCCAACGCGATCCGCCTGCTCGCTCAGCCAGTCGATGTTGCCGATCCGCAGGTCGGCGAACAGGTGCGCGGCCTGGTTACCGAAACGCATGTCGATGGCATCATCCTCTCCTCGCCCGTGACCGATTGCGATCCGGTGCTGCGCGCGCTCGAGGCGCTCGACATCCCCTTCGTGCGCATCTCGCCGGGCACCAACCATGCGCTGACGAGTTCGGTGTTCATGGACGATGCCCAGGCCGCCGATGACATGACCACGCACCTGATCAATGCCGGGCATCGCCGCATCGGCTTCATCAAGGGCCATCCCACTCACATGGCGTCGGACGATCGCTTGTTCGGCTATCGCCGCGCGCTCGACCGGGCCGGGCTGCCCTATGACCCCGTGCTCGTCTGCGATGGCGAGTTCGATTTCGATTCGGGCGTGCGCGGCGGACGTGCGCTGCTCGATCTGCCGCAGCGGCCGAGCGCGATCTTCGCCTCGAACGACGACATGGCCGCAGGCGTGCTCGCGGTGGCGCACGATCGCGGCATGGATGTACCCGCCGAGCTGTCGGTCGCCGGTTTCGACGACACCACTCTCGCGCGCACCGTCTGGCCACCACTCACCACCATTCATCAGCCGATGGCGGAGCTCGCGCGGACCGCGACCGAGATTCTCATTGCGGGCGGCGACATCACCCATCGCCGCCTTCCCCACCAACTTGTCGAACGCGCCTCGGTAGCGCCCCCAAACAGGACCTTTACATGAGCGAACTGCCCTTGCCTCCCGCCTTTCGTGCCCTTGGCGGGAGCGACATCATGTTTTCCCCGATCGCCTGGGGCATGTGGCGCCTGGCCGAAAATGACCGCAGTGCTGCCGAGGCGATGCGCCTCGTGCATGCCGCGCTCGATGCCGGGATCAACTTCCTCGATACGGCCGACATTTACGGCTTTGACGGGGCGGGCGGCTTTGGCGATGCCGAGGCGCTGCTCGGCGAAGTACTCGCTGCCGATCCGGCGCTGCGCAACCGCATGGTGCTGGCGACCAAGGGCGGCATCCTGCCCCCCCTGCCCTATGACCAGAGCGCCGATTATCTGCGCAGCGCGATCGACAATTCGCTGCGCCGCCTGAAGGTCGATATGGTCGATCTTTGGCAAATTCACCGGCCCGACATTCTCGCGCACCCGCAGGAGGTTGCGCGCGTGCTCGACGATGCGGTCAACGCAGGCAAGATTCGCTCGATTGGCGTGTCGAACTTCACCGTGCACCAGATCGCGGCGCTCGATCACTTTCTTGCCAGCAAGTTGGTCACGACCCAGCCCGAAATCAGCCCGCTGCGGATCACCTGTTTCGAAAATGGCGAGCTAGATCAGGCGATGATGATGGGCCTGACGCCGATGGCCTGGTCGCCGCTGGGCGGTGGGCGTCTGGCAGCCGCGGAGACCGCGCGCGACCGGCTGGTGGCCGCAGCGCTCGATGTCGTGGCCGAGGCGCAGGGCGTCTCGCGCAGCGTCGCCGCCTATAGCTGGCTGATGGCGCATCCGGCGGGGATCATCCCGATCATCGGATCGCAACAGGCCGAGCGCATCGCCGAGGGCGCAGCAGCGCTCAAGGTGCGCTGGACCCGGCAGGACTGGTACGCAGTGCTGGTGGCCGCGCGCGGCGAGCCGCTGCCCTGATCGCTGACACGAGGAATTGACGCGGTCAGCCTTGCGCGCCGCCGCTGTGAAGGAGAGCCAAGATGGCCGAACAAAATTGCGAAATCGCCTGGTTCTCGGCGCTGTGCGACGACGACTATGAGTTCCTGGGCGTGCCCGACCCCTATCTGCAATCGAGCTGGGAGCATTGCCGCAATATCGTGCTGCGCGCCGAGGAAGGCGGGTTCGACAATATCCTGCTGCCTTCGGGCTATTCGCTCGGGCTTGATACCACCGCCTTTGCTGCGGCTGTTGCCACCCAGGTGCGCCGCATCAAGCTGCTCTGGGCGACGCGCATGGGCGAGGACTGGCCGCCGCAGCTCGCGCGCCGCATCGCGACATTGGACCGAATTCTCGGCCCCAATGCATCGGGCACCGGCGGGCGGCTGAACGTCAACATCATCTCGTCCGACATGCCGGGCGAGAAGATCGAATCCGGCCCCCGCTATGCGCGCGCGACCGAGATCATGAAGATCGTCCGCACCCTGCTCAACGGCGAGGCGCTCGACTTCCAGGGCGATTTCTTCAAGCTGAAGCTCGATCCGCCCCGCATCACCACACTCTCGGGCCAATGCCCCGCTTTCTATTTTGGCGGCCTCAGCCACGAAGCGCGCGAATGCGCTGCCGAGGCGTGCGACGTGTACCTGATGTGGCCCGACACGATGGACAAGGTGCGCGAGAATATCGCCGACCTGAAGGCCCGCGCCGCGAAATATGGTCGGACGCTCAAGTTCGGCTATCGCGTCCATGTCATCGTCCACGAGACCGAGGACGAGGCACGCGCCTATGCCGACCGGCTGCTCTCCAAGCTCGACGACGAGGCGGGCAAGGCGATCCGCGAAAAGTCGCTTGATGCCAAGAATTACGGCGTGCAGCGCCAGCAGGAGCTGCGCGGCGCGGCCGATGGCGACGGCTTTGTCGAGGAGAATCTCTGGACCGGGATCGGCCGGGCGCGTTCCGGCTGCGGCGCTGCGATCGTCGGCACGCCCGATCAGGTGCTCGCCAAGCTGCGCGCCTATCAGGCTGAGGGCATCGAGGCGTTCATCCTCTCGGGCTATCCGCACATGCAGGAAGCCGATATGTTCGCGCGCTACGTACTGCCGCACATCCAGCACGGACCGCTCGAGATCTGATGGACCAGTCGCCGCATCCTGAGGCCAGCCTATTCGACGTCGCCGTGATCGGCGGCGGCGTCAACGGCACGGGCATTGCGCGCGATGCCGCAGGACGCGGCACGCGGGTGCTGCTGCTCGAGGCGCAGGATCTGGCGAGCGGCACCTCGTCTAATTCGAGCAAGCTGATCCATGGTGGCCTCCGCTATCTGGAGCATTATGAATTCGGGCTGGTGCGCGAGGCGCTGGGCGAGCGCGAGATCCTC
>CAXRCQ010000354.1:0-6380 GCA_964228845.1 Blastomonas sp. | reverse complement strand
GGAGCCCGGATCGTTTGTCGATGTGCTCGTCGAGGATGCCGACGAGCATGATCTGTACGGGGTGATTGCGGGGTAATCGGCACCCGGCACCGCGACGGCGCACGGCACCCCACCCCGCTCAGGCTGAGCCTGTCGAAGCCCCCGCGCAAACGGTAAGCCCAAGCCAGCTCTCCGGCGAAAGCCGGAGCCCAGGCGTCCAGTAGCTTTCGTACCTGCCGCCCAAACTGTCTTCGCGCCTTCGCGGCTTCGCGTGAAACTGCGGCTGAAACGGGTTCACGCGAAGGCGCGAAGCCGCGAAGAGCTCGCATGCCGTCGCAAGGCTCCGTGAAGCGCACCGAGTCGCGCGCAGTTCCTTGGATTCCGGCTTTCGCCGGAAAATGGCGCGATAACAGGAGATTGGGCAAGACCGGCCACAACCCGTCATGCTGAACTGGTTTCAGCATCCATCGTGCCCGAGCACCCGAAGCCGCGTGGGGAGAAATGGACCCTGAAACGAGTTCAGGGTGACGATGTGGGGGCCTTCGACTGCGCTCAGGCTGAGCGGAGGGAGTGGCGGCTTTGGGACATTGCTGGAAAATACCTGCCGTTCAGCAAACGACCCCATTGCAGTCATTCTGCAAGTGTCAGAAACTACGTCTATGCCGTTCTACCGCTTCATGATTCATGGCCGTGACACCCGCCATCCGGACGACGTCCGAGGCTTCTTCACAACCCGACATGCGTATGCTGCCACGAAGGAGAAGGCGGCAGAGAAGGTCCTGTTACGACTGACCAAGGAGTTCACGACGGGCGTTTCTGCCGCGATCTGGAACAGCGATGCTCCGAAGATGACCGTCGAGGACGGCTGGCGGATCGGTATCCACCAACTCCGCTCGGCACCAAACAGGGGCAGCACCTTCTACGAGCCCTGACGACAGCTAACCACCCATAACTCGCCACAAAGACCGCAACAGCTAACTCCCGAAACCGGACTTGTCCCCTAAACCGGCAACCCACCCTGCGCCTTCGCCTCCTTCAGCACGAAGCTCGTGCTGATCGCCTTGATGCCCGCGATCGGGCGCAGCTTCGTGTTCGCGAAATCGGCATAGCTGTCGAGGTCGCGGCTGACCACGGTGAGGATATAGTCCGCGCCGCCGGTGACCTGGTGGCAGGCGATGACCTCGTCGAGATCGGCCACCGCTGCCTCGAAGTCCCGCGTCACCGCCTCGCCATGGTCGGCGATCTCGACGCTGACATAGGCCAGCACGCCGAGGCCCAGCGCGCGCCTGCTCAGCCGTGCCGCATAGCCGCGGATCACGCCATCCGCCTCCAGCCGCCGCACCCGCCGCCAGCAGGGCGAGGCGGACATGCCGACGGTTTCGGCGAGCTCGGCATTGGTCATGCGGCCGTTGTCCTGCAGCGCGCGCAGGATGCGGATATCTTCTGTGTCGAGATCAATCATGGCAAGGATCTGCCATTTTTGGTTTCAAAATGAAAGAACCTTCTTCCAGGCGCGGGCTATGGGCAAGATTGAGGCAGGATTTTCCGCTTGTCCGGTGGTATACATCCGGCTCAGCCAACAACAGGGGAACGCTATGGAAAGCCTGCTCATCAAGCCCGGTGCACTGGACTTCTCGGTCATTCCCGAAGTGCCCGCCGACACCTTCGTCGCGCCTTTGGTGCGCCCCAAATATCTGGGCGAGGACTGGATCGAGCCGCAGCAGCGCGTCTATACCTCGGAAGAACATGCGATCTGGGACGATCTGTTCGCGCAGCAGATGGATGTGCTGCCGGGCCGCGCAGCGAGCAGCTTTCTGGCGGGGCTTGACCGGCTCGATCTGGGGCGCGGCGGGGTGCCCGATTTCGGGGCCATGAGCGAGGAACTGCAGGCGATCACCGGCTGGACGGTGGTGCCGGTGCCGATGCTGATCCCCGATCACGTCTTCTTCTATCACCTTGCCAACCGGCGCTTTCCGGCGGGCAATTTCATCCGCTCGCGCGAGGAATTCCACTATATCTCGGAGCCCGACGTGTTCCACGATGTGTTCGGCCATGTGCCGATGCTGACCGATCCGGTCTATGCCGATTACATGCAGGAATATGGCCGCGCCGGGTGGAAGGCGCTGGCGTACAACCGCTTGAAGGCGCTGTCGGCGCTCTACTGGTACACGGTCGAGTTCGGGCTGATCCGCGAGGCCGACGGCATCAAGGCCTATGGCGCGGGGATCCTCTCCGGTCCGCTCGAAGCCAAGTTCTCGGTCGAAGGCCAGTCGCCCAATCGCATCCATCTGGAGGTCGACCGGGTCATGCGCACCGATTATGTCATCTCGGACATGCAGCCGACCTATTTCGTGATCGACAGCTTCGAGGAGCTGTATCGCAAGACGGTCGAGCGCAATTTCGACGACCTGTATCGTGGACTGACGCCGGGCTTCACCTATTCGAACCAGGCGGTGCTGGGCGGCGACAAGGTCTATCACCTCGGCACGCAGGAATATGCCAATCGCGGCGGCAAGGGATCGGGCGCGCGGCCGGTCTGAAGTTTTGGCAGTTGCATGATGGAAGGGGCGCGGTCTAGCCTTGGCGCATGACCGAGATACGCCCCTTCACCATCGACGTGCCGCAGGCCGCGATCGACGACCTTCACGCCCGGATCCGCGCCGCCCGCTGGCCCGACAAGGAGCAGGTCGACGACTGGGACCAGGGCATTCCGCTTGCGGTGGTGCAGGATTTCGCGACCTATTGGGCCAAGCAGTACGACTGGCGCGCGTGCGAGGCGGCGCTCAACGCCCATCCCAATTTCCTGATCGAGCTCGATGGGGTGGACATCCATTTCCGGCACATCCGCTCGCGGCACGAGGGCGCGCGGCCGCTGATCATGACGCATGGCTGGCCGGGATCGGTGCTCGAGTTCATGCAGGTGATCGAGCCGCTGACCAATCCGGCGGACCCGGCGGACGCGTTCCATCTGGTCATTCCCTCGCTCCCCGGCTTCGGCTTTTCGGGCAAGCCCGCCGAGACCGGCTGGTCGATTACGAAGATCGCCAAGGTTTGGAACGACCTGATGCTGGCGCTGGGCTATGACCGCTATTTCGCGCAGGGCGGCGACTGGGGATCGGGCGTGACGCTGGAGATCGCGCGGCAGAATCTCAGCGCGTGCGCGGCGGTGCACTCAAACATGGTGCTGGCATTGCCCGATCCGGCGACGATGGGCGACCTGAGCGATCTGGAAAAGCGCGCGGCGGCGCGGATGCAATATTATCAGGAAAAGGAAAGCGGCTATTCTTCGATCCAGAAGACGAGGCCGCAGACCATCGGCTATGCGCTCGCCGATTCCGCGGTGGGGCAGATGGCCTGGATCCTCGAGAAATTCCGCAACTGGTCCGATTGCGACGACCAGTTCTCCGGCTTCAGCCGCGATGCGCTGCTCGACACGATCACGCTCTACTGGCTGGCCAACTCGGCGGCCTCGTCGGCGCGGCTGTACTGGCACAGCTTCACTGCGATGGGTTTCGATCCGATCAGCCTGCCCACGGGCGGCACGATCTTCCCCAAGGAACTGTTCCAGACCTCGCGTCGCTGGGCCGAAAAGCGCTTCAGCAACCTGATCTACTGGAACGAGGTAGAGCGGGGCGGGCATTTCGCCGCGCTTGAAGTGCCCGATATCTTCATCGAGGAAGTGCGCGCCTGCTTCCGCAACGCCAGTCTCTGACCGGCAAACCCCGCCAGCGCTAGCGCGCTGACGGGGCCTGCCAGGTCAGATCTGGGGAGATCAGTTTTTGGTGACCTGAACGCTCTTGATGCCTTCCTTCGCGAGTTGCGCCTGCACGCTATCCTTGCCGACCAGATGCGCCGCACCGACCGCCATGAACACGGTGCCGGGCTTGTCCATCCGCGCCTTGATCCACTTGACCCAGTTCGCGTTGCGGTTGGTCAGCAGCGCGTCGTACAGGCCGGGATAGCTTTCCATGCCCTCGTTCATCAGCGTGTCGAGCGTCGGCTGGTCGCCCTTGCCCCAGGCATCGACCAGCGCATCGATCTGCGTCGTCACCTCGGGCACACCGTCGAGCGTCACGTCGAGAAACGCGACCTGTTCTTCGGTGCTCAGGCTGTCGAAAATGCCGAGCTGCTGTTCGACCGTCTCGAGTTGGCCGACCGGCTTGTTCTGCGCCTTGGCAGCAGCCATCAGCACCTTTTCCGCGCCGCTGTTGAGGTCCTAGCCCGTCATCCTCAGCGGCAGCGTGGTCAATGTGACACTGGCGAACCAGGGCTCGTACTGGTCGAGCGCGACCGGCGGGATGTTGAGCGTCCCCAGCGTCTTTTCGTACTTGGTCAGCACCGGCGGGGTCAGCAGGCTGCGCAGCGTGATGCCCTGCGGATTGGTCGCCATCTTGTTGACGGTGGCCTGCATCGCGGCGGGGTCGGAGGGTTCCTGCACTTCCAGGATCAGCTCGTCCGAAGCATCGAAGGCGGTCTTGATGTCGTCCTTCAGCCAGTTGAGCCCGGGGCGCAGCACATGGACGGTGCCGAACAGATAGATCGTGGTGTCCTTGTCCTTCACCACCCACATGGCCGGATTGACGTCCTTTATCTCCGGCGCAGGGCCGAGCGCCTCGGCAACCGAGGTCGGCTGCTGGGCCAGCAGCGGTTCGCTGGCAAAGCCGATGGTGGCGATGGCGGCGACGGCCAGCGTGGCAGCGCCCGATTTCAGGGTCTTGAACAACTTGGTCATGGGGTCATCCTCTTGTGTCGATGGGGGTTAGGGGCAGGAGGGTTAACGGAGCTTGTACCAGGCAAAGGCGATCATGCTGCCGATGATGCCGGCCATGAACAGCCACAGCGCATCGGGCTCGGGAACGAGACCGCCCTTCCACAGGACAAACCAGGTAGGATAGCCGATCAGCATCACATTGCCTGCGACCACGGTGGTCTTGGTGTGAATGACACGTTCGTGTTCGTCGGATACCTTCATCAGCTTCCACGAGCCGAAGCTGATCGCGATCAGGAACACGATCGCGCTGCTGATAGCGAGCCAGGGTGGAATGCTGTTGGCGGCAAGCAGCCCGGCCTCGTCATCCTCGAAAAAGCCGACGAGGAAGCCGCAGACCAGTCCGACGGTGAACAGCGCGCCGACAACGGTGTTGATGCGTCGCTGCCGTTGCCGGGCGCGCATCTGCCAATCCTGATCAACCATGGTCGCCTCCATCATCGAAAATCTCCTCGATCGTCATGCCGAACAGCCGCGCGATCCGGAAAGCCAGCGGCAGCGACGGGTCGTACTTGCCCGTCTCGATCGCATTGATCGCCTGGCGCGAGACATCGAGCCGCGCGCCCAGTTCCGCCTGGCTCCAGTCGCGCTCGGCGCGCAGCACTTTCAGCCGGTTCTTCATTCCAAACACTCTCTGTCAGGTGTCGCAGGACGCTGACCTTTTGTCATGTGACCCTGACTATATGTCGTGATTCGCTGACCATGTCAAGCGACCCTGACCATCTGCTATCCTCACCTGACATCCGTTACGAAAACGCGGGGCTTCGCATGGCTGGTCAGGGGGGCAGGCGGCTGATAGCCTTGGCCCAAAGCGAAAAGGGAGAGACCGCCATGGCGAGCGAATCGGCCACCAGCATCCACGCGCGCACCTGCCATTTATGCGAGGCCAATTGCGGCGTGCTGGTCGAGGTGCAGGGCCGCAAGACCGTGTCGATCCGCGGCAATCCCGATCACGTGCTGTCCAGGGGCCATATCTGCCCGAAGGCGACCGCGCTCGCTGATCTTCAGGACGATCCCGACCGTTTGCGCCGCCCGATCAAGCGTACCGCCGACGGATGGCAGGAGATCGACTGGGAAACCGCCTTTGCCGAGATCGGCGCGCGGATGGCGGGGATCATCGCGGCCGGCGGCCAGCCCGCGCTCTATATGGGCAACCCGAATGCGCACAATTACGCCACCGGCACGCAGACCGGCGTGCTGCGCAAGGCACTGGGTGTGCGCACGCTCTATTCCGCCTCGACGCTCGACCAGATTCCGCACCAGCTCGTGCAGATGTGGATGTACGGGCACAATGCGCTGTTCCCGATCCCCGATGTCGATCGCACGAAGTTCATGCTGATCATCGGCGGCAACCCGCTGGCCAGCAATGGCAGCGTCTGGACCGTGCCCGATGTGAAGAAGCGGCTGAAGGCGGTGCAGGCGCGCGGCGGGCAGGTGGTCGTGATCGATCCGCGCCGCACCGAGACCGCGAAGATCGCCGACGCGCACCATTTCATCCGCCCCGGCACCGATACCGCGCTGCTGCTCGCGCTGCTGAAGGCGCTCGACGAGGCCGGGCTGGTCTCGCCGCGCCGGCTCGCGCCGATGCTGGATGATGGCTGGCAGGCGGCCTGGCGGGCGATTCGCGGCTTCG
>CAXRCQ010000353.1:0-2265 GCA_964228845.1 Blastomonas sp. | reverse complement strand
CGCGTGCTGCTCAAGCTCGCTGCGACGATGGCCATGCCGCCGATGCTGCGGCGCGCGGCGTTCGTCGCGGCGGGGCTCACATGGTCGCTGCTGCTCGCCATGCCCGCCGCGATCGTGCGCGGGTCGGGCGAGCCGCTGCTGCTCGCGGTACAGACAGGCGCGTCGGCCTCGGTCACGGCCATGGCGCTCGCTGCGCTGACCGGATCGTCCTTCGCGCCGCGCGTGGTGCTGCTGATCGGCTGGTATGTCTATTTCTCCAGCTGAGTCCCAGCGATGTCACCACGTCGCGCCTGGCCGACCCTGAACAATCGACAGGCCTATGACCCACCGCATTGCTGCTGTCACGGGCGGCGATTAGGATCGCGCCATTCACGACGCATAGGAGACGGACATGCCCGCGCATGAAATAGACTATGAGATCAAGGGCCAGGAGCTGCAATTTGTCGAGATCGAGCTCGACCCCGGCGAGAGTGCGGTGGCCGAGGCGGGGGCGATGGTCTGGAAGGACCCATCGGTCGAGATGACCACCGTATTCGGCGATGGCAGCGAAGATCAGGGCGGCGGTTTCATGGGCAAGCTGCTCGGTGCGGGCAAGCGGCTGGTCACCGGCGAGAGCCTGTTCACTACCGTGTTCACGCATACCGGATCGGGCAAGGCGCGTGTCGCCTTTGGTGCGCCGGTGCCGGGGACGATCCTGCCGCTCGACCTTTCCCGCTTTGGCGGACGGCTGATCTGCCAGAAGGACAGCTTTCTCGCCGCCGCCAAGGGCGTGTCGATCGGCGTACACTTCCAGCGGCGCATCCTCACCGGGCTGTTCGGCGGCGAGGGCTTCATCATGCAGAAGCTGGAGGGCGATGGCATGGTGTTCGTGCAGATGGGCGGCACGCTGGTCGAGCGCGAACTGGCCGCCGGCGAGGAGCTGCATGTCGATACCGGCTGCATCGCGGCGTTCACCGGTAATGTCGATTTCGATCTGGTGGCAGCAGGCGGCATCAAGACCTCGCTGTTCGGCGGCGAGGGGCTGTTCTTCGCGCGGCTGCGCGGGCCGGGCCATGTCTGGATCCAGTCGCTGCCCTTCTCGCGCCTGGCCGGGCGCATGCTCGCGGCGGCGGGAAGCCGGGGCGGTCAGAACCGGGGCGAAGGATCTGCGCTCGGCAGCTTCGGCGATCTGATCAGCGGCAACAACTGAGCATGAACGGCCCCGCGCGTCGTGGTGGCGCGCGGGGCTCTTTTGAGATCAGAAGGTGTAGGTGACGCCGACGCCGCCGAAGAACTGGTCGGCATCGCCGCGGATCGACACGATCGGACTGTCGGCAAAATCGCCCTGCAGCCGCGAATAGCTGCCCAGCACGAACACGCCCCAGCCGCCGTCGAGCGCATTGCCCGACAGGTCGTACCCGACCAGCGCGCTGGTGCCGATAGACTTCAATCCGCCATCGGCGCGGAAGCGCGGCAGGCCCGATGCGGCGCTGCCTGCGGCATCGACGCTGAAATAGGTATTGGCATAATCGCCATCGACGAAATCGGCCGAAGCGGAAATGTTGACGACGCCCGCCGTGCCGAGCAGCCGGTTATAGCTGACCTGCGGCGTGACGATCGCGCCCGAATGCACGCCGGTCACGTCGAACAGCGCATCGGTGGAGAAGGTCAGGCTGTCGAAGCGATTGAAGATGCGGTTGACCTTGACCCCGCCCGACGCGCCCAGCTCGAGCGCCACGGATTCCTTGCCCAGTCGCCGGACCACGGCATCGCGGATGCGGTTGTTGCGCTCCAGCCGGACGCGGAACATCGGCCCTGCGATATACTCCACCTTGGGCAGCACCGGGTCCTTGACCAGATCGACGAACAGCCCCGGACCCCGCGCAGCGAAATTATAGCCCTTGTAGCTGCCCTGGATCACCGGCGCGGGGAAGAAGACATACTGGTCGGATCCCTCGTAGCTGGGCACCATGCCCGCCCCCAGACCCACGGTCATGTAGAAATCCTTGGCGAAGACCGATTGCGACATGGCAGCGGCCGTGGCGAGCAGGCGCAATTGCTCGGGCGTCGGGCCGGGCTTGGCGGGGGCCTGGTCCTTGCTTTCGTCGGCGGCGGGCGCGGGCGGCTGGTCGGCAACGGCCTGGGCCAGCGCCGGACTGCTGGCGCTCAAGACAAGGGCAAGGCTCGCAAGGGATCTGGCGATCATGGGAAGCTCCATAGGGACTCTGCCGGGGCGAGAGAATGCGAGGACACCGCGCGGGCGGATATAATGCTGCGCCGCAGCAG
>CAXRCQ010000352.1:0-3280 GCA_964228845.1 Blastomonas sp. | reverse complement strand
TTCCCCAAATGCCGATTTCGCCCAGCGCCGAACGCACGTTGTCGCTGAAGGGAACCGAGCCCTCCGCGCATTCGCGCACATGATCGAGCGGACAAGTATCAGCAAGAGTGCGGCTGATCGCGTCGCAGAGCATCTCTTGGTCTTGCGAAAGTCCGAAATCCATCAGGCGGCTCCCTTATTCTGCCCGCTTGCAACGGCCGTCGCCTGTTCGACGGCGGGAGGCGTTGCGAACTTGGGTTCGCGCGGCATTTCCAGCCCGCGTTCGGCGATGATGTTCTTCTGGATCTGGGCGGTGCCTCCACCGATGATCAGACCAAGCTGGAACATGTAGTTCCACTGCCAGGCACCGTCTTCGCGCTCGCGCTCGCTTCCGTGATAGAGTATGCCCATCTCGCCCATTGCGTCGATCGCGAGCGCGGAAATCTGATGGGCGAGCTCACAGCTCTGCAGCTTCACGACAAGTTTCGCCATGCCGCCGGCATCCCCCCTAAGGCTGTTCGACAGGATGCGCATGCCGTTGAATTTCATCGCCGCGACTTCGGCTTGCAATGCAACCAGCCGGTCACGCAGAACGGCGTTGTCCATTGCGCAACCCTGGCCGATGCGTTCTTTTTGCATCAGCCTGACCAGCGCCTGGAGCCGGTTTTCCAGTGCATCGGGGTCGCCCAGCATGCCACGTTCATGGCCCAGTGTGGCATTGGCCACGTACCACCCCTGCCCGCGCTGCCCGACGATCTGATCCAGGGGAACCCGCACGTCGGTAAAGAACGTTTCATTGAACTCGGCATGACCGGTCATGGTCTTGAGTGGTCGGACCTCGATCCCTGGTGTGTCCATCGAGAAGATCAAGTAGGAGATGCCGCCGTGCTTGGGCGCGTCCGGTTCGGTCCGAACAAGGCAAAAGATCATGTCCGCCTGCTTGGCCGTGCTGGTCCAGATCTTCTGTCCGTTGATGACAAAGTCGCCATTTTCGACGCGGGCGCTGGTCTTGAGCGCGGCGAGGTCCGATCCCGCTCCAGGTTCCGAATATCCCTGACACCAGACTATCTCGCCATTTAGGGTCGGCTCGATCCATTGCCGTTTCTGGGCTTCGGTTCCGAGTTCCAGCAGCGTGGGAACGAGCATGGAAATGCCCTGGTTCGCAAGGCCTGCGGGGATGCCAGCGCGCGAAAATTCCTCGGCAATGATCCGCGATTTCAGGATGTCCGGCTCGGCTCCGTATCCGCCGTATTCCTTGGGAATCGTACGCGCCGTGTAACCATGCAGGATCAACAGCTTTTGCCATTCGACGGCTTCGGGGGAAGGGCGCGCGGCACGGCCTTGGCCATCGGGTGCGCGGTGACCGTGGGTTTGCAGGAACTGGCGCACTTCCTCGCGAAACGCGTCATACTGGGGTCCGTAGTCGAGATCCATCTTGGTCTATCCTTCTGCGCGCGCGATCGCGACGGGTCGGAATACTGGCAGGCGAAAATCTTCGGAGATCGGCTCGAAATCCAGCGTGACCGGCAGATCGAGCTCAAGCTCGTCGAGCGCGCAATCGACCAGCCGGGTTGCCATGCGCACTCCCTCCTCCAGTTCCACCACCGCAGCGATGAAGGGAATCTCGCCGGCGAAGGCGGGATGCAGTGCCTGATGGGTCACCGTCCAGGAAAACAGCGTGCCATTGCCGGTGCTACGCTCCCACGACCATTCAGGAGAACCGCATCGGGCGCACATATAGCGCGGCAAATGCCGAAAACTGCCGCATCCTTCGCACTGCTGGAAGTAAAGGTTGCCGTCCTGACACCGGTTCCAGAATTCCTGCTCCACCGGATCCTGCGGGCGCGGCTTTGGCTTGGCTGGTGCGGCCTGCGCCGAGGGGCGCATCTTGGGCGGCAGATCTTTCTCGTCGCTCACGCAAACCTCCTCAAAATCGCTATACTGCCGTCACCCAGATCGCCCCAGCCGGTCACCAGGCCGGTCTGGGCGCCTTCGACCTGCCGCTCCCCACAATCGTGGCGCAACTGACGCACCGCCTCGACGACATGGTTCAGTCCCCAAACATGGGCCTCGCTCAGCAGGCCGCCATGGGTGTTGACGGGATAGCGCCCGCCCAGCTCGATCTGGCCATTCGCGACGAACTCTGCCTGTCCACCTGGTTCGCAATAGCCCAGGGCCTCCAGCTGAAGGAGAACCACGTAGGTGAAGCAGTCGTAGATCTGCAGAAAATCCATGTCTTCGCGATCGACCCCCGCCATTTCGAACGCGCGCGGCGCGGCGTAGCTCAGGCCGATCTTGAAGGGGTCGGGACGCGAAGGGATATCGTCGGCGGGGTAAGGATGCCCTTCAGCCGCACCGGCGATGCTCACGGGAACATGCGGCATGTCCCTGGCGCGGTCTATTCGCGAAACCACGACTGCGCATGCCCCGTCAGTCTCCAGACAGCAATCGTAGAGGCGAAAGGGTTCGGATATCCAGCGCGCGGAATGGTAGGTTTCGGCATCCAGTTCCCGGCCATAAGTGAAGGCCTGCGGATTCATCTGCGCATGGCGACGGCACGCCAGTGCAACGGCCGCCATCGCTTCCGGGCCGATATCGTAAATTCGGGAGTGCCGGGTGGCGAGCCAGGCATACATCTGCACCGGCAGGAACACGCCATACGGAATGTAATAGCCTTGGATCGTATTCGTCAGGGTGTTCATGTTCATCGGCCGCGTCGGCGGTGCGCCAGGCTTGGGCCGCAAGGCGGAATAACCGTTCCACCCGAGCGTCACCAGCACATGGTCGCATAAGCCGCTGGCAATTGCCATCGCGGCGTTCTGGAGTGCCGTGGTAGGGCTCGCCCCGCCCATGTGGACCGTAGAGGCATAGCGCAGAACTTCGATACCGAGGTTAGCCGCCATCTCTTCCGAGGTGGTGTAGATCGGCGGAGGAACCATGCCGTCGATATCCGACGGCTTCAGCCCTGCATCTGCTATGGCTTTGCGCGATGCTTCCAGCATCATGTCGACCGCGGTTTTCTCGGTGCCTTTCACGAAAGCGGTTTCGCCCACTCCGGTGATGGCCGATTTGTCGCTTAAGCTCATGCCTGCCTGACCGCCTGGTAATCGCGTTCGAGCTGTTCGGAAAGAGCGCGCACCCTCTGATAGGTCTCCGGCGGACGCAGTCGCAACTCGCGGCGGACATCCTCCAACGGACGATCGAGATTTTCTTCCCAGTAGAAGGTGGTCAGATCGGCTGCAGCCCGGCCCCGGCGCCACGCTTCAAATGCAGCGCGCGCCACTGGCAACTTGGCAGCTCC
>CAXRCQ010000351.1:0-4000 GCA_964228845.1 Blastomonas sp. | reverse complement strand
GGGGGTCGGCACCAGCGACGCGCCGACAGCGGATGCGTCGGCAGCATTGCTTTCACGCTGATCAAGCGCGTCCTGTTCGGCCTCGCGTGCGGCCTTGCGCGCTTCCTTGTCCTTGTCCTCGGACGCTTCCTTTTCTGCCTTGGCGGCCGTGCGCGCTTCCTTCTCGGCAGCCTTGGCCTTTCGGTCTTCTTCCTTCTGTGCAGCCTTGGCCGCCTTTTCGGCTTCCTTTTCCTCGGCCTGCCGGACCTTCGCGGCTTCCTTCTCGGCTTGGCGCGCGGCGCGCGCGGCGGCCTGATCGGCCTCGATCTGTGACTGGGCCGTGGGCGCAGTGTCCTGCGCCTGGACAGCAATGGGAGCGAGCAGCATCGGGATGAACGACAGGGCAGCAAGCGATTTCAAGATATTGGGCATATAACCGGGCATTCCTGTTCCATTCATCCGGGGCAGCTTGGCTGAGCCTGCCCCAATTCGGGCACGGCTATAGCCAAAGCGTCTTAGCCTGTCATGAATGAAGTTCGGGGTGAAAGGCTGTGTACCAGCTCACCCTTTCAGCCCGGTTTCGCGCACGCGGCGTTCGACATCGACCCGCACCGCGTCGGTGACGAAACGGTGGATGGCACCGCCATAGACCGCGATTTCCTTCACCAGGCGTGAGGCGATCGGCTGCAGCGCGACGTCGGCCATCAGGAACACCGTCTCGATCCGGTCGTTGAGCTGGCGGTTCATGCCGGTGAGCTGATATTCATATTCGAAATCGGTGACGCCGCGAATTCCGCGAATGACCACCGAGGCACCCTGCGCCTCTGCAAAGTCCATCAGCAATGAGCTGAACCCGACGACCGTGATGTTGGCGTCCTTGATCTGCGCGACCTCGCGGCGCACCATTTCCATCCGCTCCTCGTCCGAGAACATCGGGCTCTTGGCGATATTGGTGGTCACGCCGACGATCAGATGATCGACCAGCTGCGCCCCGCGCTGGATGATGTCCATATGGCCGAGCGTGATGGGATCGAACGTCCCCGGGTAAACGCCAATCCGCATGCTCTTCTTCCCTCTGCAAAGCCGCCTTCGGACGGTCAGGTGTCGCGCTCGACAATGTAACGCGCCAGCGCACGCAGCGTATCCGCCTCGCGCCCATGGCTGGCGAGATGGCCGACCGCCTGATCGACGAGGAAGAACGCCTGCTCGCGCGCGCGCTCAAGCCCCAGCAGCGACAGGAAGGTCTCCTTGCCCGCGGCCGCATCCTTGTGCAGCGCCTTGCCGGCCTTGGCCTCGTCGCCGGTCTCGTCCATGATGTCGTCGGCGATCTGGAAGGCGAGGCCGATATCGCGGGCATAGGCGCGCAAGGGCCCCCGGCCCTCCATGGGCACATTGCCCAGTATGGCACCCATTTCCACCGATGCGGCGATCAGAGCGCCGGTTTTCAGCCGCTGCAATTTGGTGACGGTGGGCAGGTCGAACTTCGCCTTTTCCGCCTCCAGGTCCATCATCTGCCCGCCGGCCATGCCATTGGGGCCGCTCGCTTCGGCCAGCGTATAGATCAATTCCGAGCGGATGAACGGATCGGGATGCGATTGCGATCCGGCGAGTATCTCGAACGCCAGCGCGTGGAGCGAATCGCCTGCGAGCACCGCGACGGCGTCGTTGAACGCCTTGTGCACAGTGGGCTTGCCCCGGCGCATGTCGTCATTGTCCATGCACGGCATGTCGTCATGAATCAGCGAATAGACATGGATCGCCTCGACCGCGCAGGCGACGCGCACGGCCAGGCTCCGTTCAACGTTGAACATCGCCGCCGTCGCGGTCAGCAGCAGCGGGCGCACGCGCTTGCCACCACCGATCGCGGCATGGCGCATCGCTTCGTACAGCACGGCACGCGGATCGTCGGGTACCGTCAGCAGCGCCTCGA
The DNA here is from genome assembly GCA_964228845.1 of Blastomonas sp. Lineage (GTDB taxonomy): Bacteria > Pseudomonadota > Alphaproteobacteria > Sphingomonadales > Sphingomonadaceae > Blastomonas. The sequence continues at coordinate 2,091 of CAXRCQ010000351.1, read as the reverse complement.
AACACGCATCCACGTCTGCGGAAATCTGACGGAAGGCATTGGCCAGCGCCGTGTCGCTGATGGCGGTGGTCATTGTCGTTGCTCCCCTGCCCCGGTCTGACCGCCGGTTTGATGAAATGCGCGCATCGGCCAGCCGTCAGCCGGCATCGAACGGGGTGGTCCCCGCCGCCTGGCCGTCCGCCCCGACGCGGATCTTCTCGATCCTCGCCTGCGCCGCATCGAGCCGCTTCTGGCAATGGCCGCGCAGCAAATCGCCGCGCTCGTACAGGCTGATCGAGGCATCGAGCGGGACATCGCCCGATTCCAGCTGGCGGACGATGACCTCCAGCTCCTTCAGGGCGTCTTCGAACGACAGATCGGCAGCGATGGTCTGGGCTTCACTCATGCGCACAGCTTTGACCGCTGGCCTGCGCCCGGTCAAGGCGGTTGAGCGGTGCGCCGATTTGCAGGCAAGAGCGATTGACTATGCTGCAACTGCGAAAGCCGTAATTGCATTTGCCAGTTCTGCGGGGTTTGGACATGCTGCACCGCACAACAACAGAGGATGATGACGGCAGCTCACTTCAACAGAACAGGGACCCCATCATGAAAAAGCTCAGCCTTCTCGCCCTTCCCCTGACCTTTCTGGCCTTGCCCGCATTCGCGCAGACTGCCGAACCCGAAAAGGTCACCTTCGAACATGACGGCTCTCGCTATGTCTATACCGTCAAGATGGTGGGCGACACCAAGATCATCGATGGAACCGAGACCCGTTCGGGCAAGCGCTTCAACCTGCGCGTTTCGGACAAGCGCATCACCGGCATCGTCGGAGACAGCCAGGTCCGTTTCAATCGCAGCGACGTAATGCCGCTGGCGCAGACCGACATCGTCAGCGATCGCTGACGCCGACAGGGTGGGCTTGGACGGCGTGCAAGCCCACCGCCGAACGAGATGCCCGGCATGAATTTTCCGCGCATTCTCCCCCTTCCTTCTGCGCGCACCTGCGCGTAAAGCGCGGGGCCATGAGCGACACTCTTGCACCGCCCGCAGGCACCATCACCCCGGAAATCGTGGCCGAACATGGCCTGAAGCCGGACGAATATCAGCGCATCCTGGCCGCGCTGGGGCGCGAGCCCAATCTGGTGGAGCTGGGCATATTCTCGGTCATGTGGTCCGAGCATTGCAGCTACAAGAGCTCGCGCGTGCATCTGAAGACGCTGCCGACCACCGGCCCGCAGGTCATCTGCGGCCCCGGCGAGAATGCGGGTGTGGTCGATATCGGCCCCGGCCCCGACGGCAAGCCGCTCGCTGCCATCTTCAAGATGGAGAGCCACAACCACCCAAGCTATATCGAGCCCTATCAGGGCGCGGCCACCGGTGTCGGCGGCATCCTGCGCGACGTGTTCACCATGGGTGCGCGGCCCGTGGCGCTGATGAACGCGCTGCGCTTCGGTCGGCCCGACCATCCCACGATGAAGCATCTGGTGCAGGGCGTCGTTGCAGGCATCGGCGGATACGGCAATTGCGTCGGCGTGCCGACCGTGGGTGGCGAGACCAATTTCGACCCGGCCTATGACGGCAACATCCTGGTCAACGCGATGGCGGTGGGCATCGCCGAGCAGGACAAGATCTTCTATTCCGCCGCTTCCGGCCCCGGCAACTCGATCGTCTATGTCGGATCGAAGACCGGCCGCGACGGCATCCACGGCGCGACCATGGCCTCGGCCGAGTTCGGCGAGGACAGCGAGGAAAATCGCCCGACGGTGCAGGTCGGTGACCCCTTCACCGAACAGCTGCTGATCGAGGCCTGCCTCGAGCTGATGGCATCGGACGCGATCGTCGCGATCCAGGACATGGGCGCGGCGGGCCTCACCTCCTCCAGCGTCGAGATGGCGAGCAAGGGCGGCGTCGGCATCGAGCTCAACCTCGACAATGTCCCGCAGCGCGAAACGAACATGACTGCGTACGAGATGATGCTGTCGGAAAGCCAGGAGCGCATGCTCATGGTGCTCAAGCCCGGCCGCGAGGATTTTGCCGAGGCGATCTTCCGCAAGTGGGAGCTCGATTTCGCGGTCATCGGCCATGTCACCGAGACCGGTCACATGGTGCTCA
>CAXRCQ010000350.1:0-11689 GCA_964228845.1 Blastomonas sp. | reverse complement strand
GCTCCACGCGCTAGGCATCGCGCGGGGCGATTGGAGCGAATAGCGCGCACGAAAAAGGGCGCGACGATTTGCTCGCCGCGCCCTCTCGAAAGCCAAGCTCGGACGATCAGCCCTGCAGCAGGCGCATGATCGTCATCGCCTGTTCGCTGCCCGACTGAGGCACGGTTTCGCCGGTGCGGTCGATGATCTTGTCGAAGATGCGCGCCACGCCTTCGGGGGTGCGCTCGCCTTCGGGGAGCGCTGCGCCCTGGGTCATGGTGACATAGGCCGCGTGGAACGCGCCTGCGCCAGCGCCGATGATCATGTTGGTCGGTGCCTCGTCAGAGACCAGGTAGAGCGCGGCGGGAACCACGTTCTCGGGCTTGAACTGGGCAAAGGCTTCGGGCGGGAAGATGTCTTAGGTCATGCGCGTGCCGGCGACGGGGGCGAGCGTGTTGACCTTGATGTTGTTCTTCGCGCCTTCGAGGTACAGCGTCTTGGTGAGGCCGGCGAGGCCGAGCTTGGCCGCGCCATAGTTGGCCTGGCCGAAATTGCCGTACAGGCCGGTCGACGAGGCGGTCATCAGGATGCGGCCGTAATTCTGCTCGCGCATCGTTTCCCACACCGCCTTGGTGCAATAGCCCGAACCGACCAGATGGACCTTCACGACGAGGTCGAAATCGGCGGGCTCCATCTTGGCGAAGCTCTTGTCGCGCAGGATGCCGGCATTGTTGATCAGCACGTGCACGCCGCCCCAGGCTTCCTTGGCCTTGGCGACCATTTCCACCATCTGCTCGTATTCGGTGACGCTGCCGCCATTGGCCATGGCTTCGCCGCCCGCGGTCTTGATTTCCTCGACGACCTTTTCGGCGGCGTCGGAGGTGCCGGTGCCGTCGCGGGCACCGCCCAGATCGTTGACGACAACCTTCGCGCCGCGCGCGGCAAGCTCGAGCGCATAGGCGCGGCCGAGGCCGCCGCCTGCGCCGGTGACGATAGCAACGCGGTCCTTGAAACTGATGGTCATGGCAAGCATCCCTCTCTTGAATGCGCGGCATTGCCACGCGGAATGGCGCGGGTTTTAGCCATGTTGAAGCGCTTGGCAAGCGCCAAGCCATGGACGTCCAACTTTACGCGCCCGTCAACCAGGGCTGACGCTACGGCGATCAGGCCAGTTCGCTGTCCAGCGCATAACCGGCAGAGCGCACGGTGCGGATGATGTCGGGCTGGCCATTGGCGTTGAGCGCCTTGCGCAGCCGCCGGATATGCACGTCGACGGTGCGAATCTCGATATCGCTGTCATGCCCCCAGACGCTGTCGAGCAGCCGCTCGCGCGAGAACACCCAGCCGGGATGCTCGAGGAAATGGCGCAGCAGGCGGAACTCGGTGGGGCCGAGGGGGATGGTCTGCCCGGCGCGCTTCACCTTGTAGCCCACCGTGTCCATCTCGATATCGGCAAAGCTCAGCGCCTCGCCCGCCAGCGCCGGGCGCACCCGGCGCAGCACCGCGTTCACGCGCGCGATCAGCTCGCGGGGAGAGAAGGGCTTGGTGACATAATCGTCCGCGCCGATATCGAGCCCGCGCACCCGGTCTTCCTCTTCGCCGCGCGCGGACATCATGATGATCGGGATGTTCGAGGTGTCGTTGTCGCGGCGCAGGCGGCGGCAGACCTCAATGCCCGACAGGTTCTCGATCATCCAGTCGAGCAGCACGATATCGGGCCGTTCCTCGCGCGCGATCAGCATCGCCTCCTCGCCATCGGCGGTCTGGCTGACGCGGAAGCCTTGCTTGTCGAAATGCCAGGACACCAATTCGGCCAAAGCCATGTCGTCTTCAACCAGCAGCAGATGCGGAGTCGTCATCGGTATCGTGCTTTCATTTCAAATGGTCCGGTCAGTCGCTGTCCGGGGCCAGCGCGTCGTCGCCGCGCTCGCGCTCGTTCATCGAATGACCGGTGACCGCGAAATAGACCATCTCGGAGACATTGGTGGCGTGGTCGCCGATACGTTCCAGATTCTTGGCGATGAACAGCAGGTGCGTGCCCGCACCGACATGTTCGGGATTGTCGATCATGTGCGCGATCAGCGCGCGGAAGATGCTGTTGTAGAAATCGTCGACGGTCTTGTCCTGCGCGCAAACCGCGACGGCGAGATCGGCATCGCGCTTCGCAAAGGCGGTGAAGGCATCGTCGACCAGCTGGCGCGTGGCATCGGCCATGGCGGGCAAGAGCCGCGCGGCATCGATCTGCTGTGCAGGATCGATCAGCAGCACGCGCTTGGCGATGTTCTTGGCATAATCGCCGATACGCTCGACCACGCCCGAGATCTTGAGCGCTGCGACGAGTTCGCGCAGGTCGTCGGCCATCGGCGCGCGCAGCGCGATGGTCTGGATCACCATCCGGTCGATCTGCTCTTCCAGCGCGTCGATGCGCTTGTCGCCCTCGACCACCTGGCGCGCCAGGTCATGGTCGGTGTTGGTCAAGGCGGTCATTGCGCCTTCGACGGCCTTTTCGGCGCGCCCGCCAATCTCCGCGATCAGCCCGCGCAGGGTGATGAGGTCGCCGTCAAAGGCCTTCAGGGTGTGTTCGTTCAGGCTATGGTTCATCAAGAAATTCCGTTCGTTGCGATGCCAGGCTTGGCGGGGCCGCCCTTATCCCCTTGCCGCCAGTCCGGGTCGCTAAAGCATGTGGTGTCCGTCAGCCGTAACGGCCAGTGATGTAATCGCGCGTCCGTTCCTCGCGCGGATTGGTGAAGATATCCGAAGTGTCGCCATATTCCACCATCGTTCCCAGGTGAAAGAACGCGGTCTTCTGCGAGACGCGCGCGGCCTGCTGCATGTTGTGCGTGACGATGACGATGGCATAGCGGCCGCGCAGCTCGTGGATCAGCTCCTCGATCTTGGCGGTGGCGATCGGGTCGAGCGCCGAGCAGGGCTCGTCCATCAGGATCACCTCGGGATCGACCGCGATCGCGCGCGCGATGCACAAGCGCTGCTGCTGGCCGCCCGAAAGCGCGGTTCCGCTGTCCGAGAGGCGATCCTTCACCTCGGTCCACAGCCCGGCGCGCACCAGCGAATTCTCGACGATCTGGTCGAGCTCGGCCTTGTTGGGCGCCAAGCCATGGATGCGCGGGCCGTAAGCGACATTGTCATAGATCGACTTGGGGAAGGGGTTGGGCTTCTGGAACACCATGCCCACGCGCGCGCGCAGCTGCACCACGTCCATGCTGCTCGAATAGATATTCTCGCCGTCGAGCGTGAAGTCGCCTTCCCCCCGCGCGCTCGGGCTGGTGTCGTTCATGCGGTTCAAGGTGCGCAGGAAGGTCGACTTGCCGCAGCCGGACGGGCCGATGAACGCGACGACATTGTCCATGTCGATATCGATCGACACGCCCTTGATCGCTTCCTTGGGGCCATAGAAGACCTTCACGTCGCGCGCGGACATCTTGGGCTTGGTGGTGGCGGTGGCCATATTGTCGAGCATGGATCGGGTTACCAGCGGGTTTCGAAGCGGTTGCGCAGGTACACGGCAACCGCATTCATGGTGAGCAGGAAGACGAGCAGGACGATGATCGCGGCGGAGGTCTTCTCCACGAAACCGCGATTGACCTCGTCCGACCAGAGGAAAATCTGCACCGGCAGCACGGTGGCCGGGTCGGTCAGGCCATCGGGCGGGGTGGTGGTGAAGGCGCGCATGCCGATCATCAGCAGCGGTGCGGTCTCGCCCAGCGCGCGCGCCATGCCGATGATGGTGCCGGTCATGATGCCCGGGATGGCGAGCGGCAGCACATGGTGGAACACCACCTGGATTGGGCTCGCGCCCACGCCCATCGCCGCCTCGCGGATCGAGGGGGGCACCGCCTTGATCGCGTTGCGCGCGGCGATGACGATCACCGGCATGGTCATCAGCGCCAGCGTCAGACCGCCGACCAGTGCGGCCGAACGCGGCATCGAGAGGAATTGCAGGAACACCGCAAGACCGAGCAGACCGAAGATGATCGAGGGCACGGCGGCGAGATTGTTGATCGACACCTCGATAAGGTCGGTCAGGCGGTTCTTGGGCGCATATTCCTCGAGATAGACCGCCGCCAGCACGCCGACGGGGAAGGCGAGGAACAAGGTCACCACCATCGTGATCAGCGAGCCCTTGAGCGCGCCCCAGATGCCGACACGCGCCGGATCGGTGCCGTCCGAGCCGGTGAGGAACTGCATGTTGAAGCTCTGGCGCACCTCGCCGGCCCTGGTCAGCGCAGCATAGTCGCGCTCGGCCTCGGGGGTCGAGCGGTCCTTGGCAGCGCGGTCGATATCGCTCGAAGTGGGCAGCCAGAAACTGGTCTTGCCCATCACCAGATTGGGATTTTCGACCAGCTGGTCGCGCAAGGCAGTCCAGGCGGTGCTGGCGAAATAGCGCGCGCCATCCTCGCCATATTGCGCCTGCACGGCATTGTCGAAGATGCGGCGCACGTCGATCGACGCCATGGTCGCGGAAAGCTGCGGCGGCGCCAGCTGGTCGGGCGAGATGCTGCCGGTGGCGGCGGGAAGGTCGACGGTCAGCGTCGCTTCGGTGGTGACGAAGCCCTTGGCCCCGTTGCCGACCATGACGACGAGCAGGAACGCGAGAAACAGCGACGACACCGCGACAGCCGCGAGGCCGAGGAACTTGAACCGGCGTTCGGCGGCATAGCGGCGCGCAATGCGCTTCTGCATCGCGTCGCCCATCCAGTCGGTCTTGCGGCTCGCGGGGGCAGCAGCCTGGGGCGTTGCGGTCATGGTCAGGGCCTCAGTCATACGCTTCCCGATATCTCTTGACGATCTGCAGCGCGACGATGTTGAGCAGCAGCGTGACGACGAACAGCGTCAGGCCCAGCGCAAACGCGGCCAGCGTCATCGGGCTGTCGAAATCGGTATCGCCGGTGAGCAGCTGGACGATCTGCGTCGTCACAGTGGTCACGCTGGCGAACGGATTGGCGGTGAGATTCGCGGCGAGACCTGCGGCCATTACCACGATCATCGTCTCGCCGATCGCGCGGCTCACCGCGAGCAGCACGCCGCCGACCACGCCGGGCAGCGCTGCGGGGATCAGCACCTGCTTGATCGTCTCGCTCTTGGTTGCGCCCATCGCCAGAGACCCGTCGCGCATGCTGCCGGGCACGGCGGCAATGCTGTCATCGGCCATCGACGAGACGAAGGGGATGATCATCACGCCCATCACCAGACCCGCGGCGAGCGCCGATTCGGAGCTTGCGTCGGTGATGCCGATCGAGACCGCAAAGCTGCGCAGCGCAGGTGCCACCGTAAGCGCGGCGAAATAACCATAGACCACGGTCGGCACGCCCGCGAGAATCTCGAGGATCGGCTTCATCCACTTGCGAACGTTGGTGCTGGCATATTGGGTCAGGTACACCGCGCTCATCAGACCGAGCGGGATCGCGACGAGCATCGCGATGATCGCGCCGATGAACACCGTGCCCCAGAACAGCGGCACCGCGCCGAAGCCGCTGCTCTGGCCATCGACGACCTTGTCCGAGGGGTTCCAGTCGAGCCCGAACAGGAATTCGAAAGGCGAGACCATGCCGAAGAAGCGGATCGTCTCGAAGATCAGCGAGGCGACGATGCCGAGCGTCGCCAGGATCGCGATCAGCGAGGCGAGCAGCAGGCCCAGCATGACTGTGCGTTCCACCTTGGTGCGCGCGCGGAAATCGGGGCGGATGCGGGTAAAGGCGAATGCTGCGCCCGAAAAGCAGAGCAGGAACGCTGCGAGCGCGCCGATCAGCGCATATTTGCGGTCGGCAGCGGCATAGAGCGGCGCGAGCTGGGTTGCGGCGTCGTTGAACACCTTGAGGTCGGGGTTGCGCGACAGCGCGCGCGCTTCGGACAGGATGGCGGCGCGTTCGAACGCGTCGGTCGGCAACTGTGCGGCCAGCGGGCTTTCGAGCACCTGATAGCTGCCCATGGCGGGAGCGATCGTGCTCCAGACCAGCAGGAAAAGGATCGCGGGGACGACCGCCCACATCGCGGCATACCAGCCATGATAGCTGGGCAGCGAATGGACGCTGGCGGCTCCCTGCTGGATGAAGCGTCCGGCGCGGGCGCGCGCGAAGACCCAGGTGATGAGGCCCAGGCCAGCGATCAGAAAGAAGATGGCGGTGGTGGTCATGGCGCTGCTTATTTCAGGTCCGCGCCATCGAGCGCGGTGAGCGACGTGATGCGGCCGAGCATCTCGGTGCGGGTCTTTTCGGGCGCGGCGATCAGGCCGATCCGGGTCAGATAACCCTCATGTTCGCCGCCGCGCAGGAACTCGGCGACATATTCGCGCAAGCCCGGGATGACATCGACATGCTTCTTCTTCACATAGATGTAGAGCGTGCGCGCGCCGGGATATGTCCCGTTCTCGATCGTCGCATAGCTCGGCTCCACCCCACCGATCGGCACGCCGCGCACCGTATCGGCATTGTCGGCGAGATAGCTGTAGCTGAAAATGCCGACCGCATCGGGATTGGTCGAGAGCTTCTGGACGATCAGGTTATCGTTCTCGCCGGTATCGGTATAGCCCTGGTCGGTGCGGATCGAGTGGCAGATATCCTCGAACTTTTCCTTGTTGCTGTCCGACAGCGCCTTGATCGCGGGATCGGACTTGCAGCCCTTTTCCATGATGATCTCTTCCAGCGCGTCGCGCGTGCCCGAAGTGGCCGGGGGCCCGAAGATGTTGATGCGCGTATCGGGCAGCGCCGGATTGATGTCGGGCCAGCGGGTTGCCTTGTTCGCACCCTTGCCGAACGGCTGGGCGGCGAGCGCGGTGTAGAATTCCTCGACGGTCAGCGACAGCTTGGGGCCCTTGATCGACTGGGTGAGCGCGATGCCATCGAAGCCGATGACGATCTCTATCACGCCGTCGACGCCATTGGCCTTGCAGCGCTCGAACTCGCTCTTCTTCATCCGGCGCGAGGCATTGACGATATCGGGCGTGTTCGCGCCGACCCCCGCGCAGAACAGTTCGACCCCGCCGCCAGTGCCGGTCGATTCAAGAATCGGCGAGCGACGCTCGGGATCGAAATTGACGAATTCTTCCGCCACCTTCTTGGCAAAGGGGAAGACGGTGGACGAACCGACGATGCGGATCTCGCTGCGGCTGCTGCCCTCGTTGGTCGACGCCGGGTCCTTGCATCCGGCCAGCAAAAGCGCCGGAAGGCAGGCAAAGGCGAGCTTCCTGATCAACACGTCGACCCCTCTCTGGGCAATATGGCAGCCGCATGTCCGGCCAGACTGGCGGCGGCTGCGGGCGGGGCAGAATCGCCTGATGCGCTTCCTGTCCCCGATCGGCCCCCTTGGTTGAGGCCGTTAGGCAGGGGCGGTTGCCCGAAGATGACAATGCGGTGACGGTTTTGTGACAGCCTGTCCGGACAGGCGCGCCGTGATCGGTCAGGCGGGCAGGGCAGGCTCGCCAGCGGGCGCGGCGGCGTCCCCCTGCGATCCGCGCGGATCGGCGGGCAGGGTGATGGTGATCGTCGTGCCCTTCTGCACCTCGCTGTCGATTTCCAGCCGCCCGCGGTGCCGTTCGACGATATGCTTGACGATCGAGAGGCCCAGCCCGGTGCCGCCGATGGCGCGGCTGCGGCTCGAATCGACGCGATAGAAGCGCTCGGTGAGGCGTGGCAGATGCTCGGGCGCGATGCCCTCGCCGCAATCGCTCACCGACAGCCGCAAGAGCGCGCCATTGCGCGAGGCGCGCAGCCGCATCGTCACCGGGGTTCCCGCCTGGCCGTATTTCATGCTGTTCGACACCAGATTGTGCAGCAGCTGCGAAAGCTGCGCGCGGTCGCCGCGCAAGGGTGGCAGGTCGGGGCCGATATCGAGTGCGATATCCGTTCCGCGTTCGGGCTGGCTCTGGCGCAATACCGATTGCACCTCGCGCATCAGATCGGGCAGGTCGACCGGGGTATCGGGCACGCGGAACTTTTCCGCCTCGATCCGCGAGAGCGAGATCAGATCGTCGATCAGCTTCTGCATGCGGTTGGCTTCGCGGAACATGACGTTGAGGAAGCGCGCGCGGATTTCCGGGTCGTCGCCCGCGTCCTTGTCCTCCAGCGTCTCGATAAAGCCCTTGATCGAGGCGAGCGGCGTGCGCAGCTCGTGGCTGGCATTGGCGACGAAATCGGTGCGCATCCGCTCGACCGCATAGACGCCCGATCGATCCCAGAGGTGCAGGATGCGCTCACCGCCCGGCATGTCGCGCACCAGCATCTCCCAACGCTGGTCGCGGCTGCCGATGCCGACCAGCTGGATCGGTCCTTCATTGGCCAGGCTCGCTTCGGCCAGCAAGTCGGCTGCGGCAGGGTGGCGGATGACGAGGCGGATGTCCTCGCCCACGCAATATTCGCCCAGCAGCTTGCGCGCGGCGCTGTTGGCGCGGCGGACATTGGTGCCGGTCAGCACCAGCACCGGATCGGCCAGACCGTCGATGAAGCTGGTGAAATCGCGATGCTGGCTGATCGGCTTGATTTCCGGCTCGCGGATCGGCGCAGCGGCCTGGGGATTGTGCTTGGCGGGGCTGGAGAGATCGGCCATCGTCACGATCGCGACGATCCCGGCGGCAAAGCAGATCATCGCCTGCTCGATACCGTTCCCGCTGAACTGGCTGATCACCACGCCCGCGCCGAGCAATGCCGTCGCAAGCAGAAAACGCCCGCCATTCAGTCCCGTGCCGCTGGTCTGTCCCATCGGTTGCGCCCTATACCAGCCTTGGCAGGGTGGCGCTATCGATGATCGGCGCGGCGCGCATTTTCATATCCGTGTCCGCCCGTGTCCCGACAAAGGACAACCGATCAAAGGCCTTGCCTTTGCGCTGTTGACGGGTCTTTAGTCTTGGCCACCGATATTTGCGCGAGATTTGCGCGCGTCTGGGACGATGATGATGAACGCTGATGATGGCAAGATGGATGGCACTACCCCCGACGAATCGGCGGGCGGAACGGCCCCTGCCAATGCGGCGCGGCGTACGCTGCTGATCGGTGCGGTCGCCACCTCTGCCGTGGTGAGCATTCGCCCGGCGCTGGCGCAGACCGCCGGATCGGTTCTCAACTGCCAGATCCCGGTGCCCGAGCGCGGCAAGGGCATGTTTATCGATCCGACCGGCAAGCTGGTGACGCCTGACACACCCGGAGCCTTCCCGCCATCGCCGCGTGATTTCACCGGAGAAGAGGTGCGCCAGGCGCTGCAGGGGCGCAATCTGCCCGGCACCACGCGCGAGCAGTCGCAGGCCTATTTGAACTATATCCGCAAGCTGCAGAACGGGCAGAGCGGCTTTACCTGCTACGCTTCGCTGCAGATGCCGCGCCGCTGACCGCGCGCATCCTCGCGATGGCCGAACGTGCTTATGCTGCCTTGCCCGAAGGGGCGTTGAAGCGTGTCCGGCTGGGCGGGCTCGAGGCGATCTATCACGCGCCCTCGGGAATCACGCATCTGCTTGCCGAGCCGGTGCCCGATCTGCTCGATGGATTGGACAGTTTCGGGCCTGGCGAATTCGTGACCCCGCACAGGCTGGTCGCCCGGATGGCGGAGCGCTTCGACATCCGGGGAGACGATCCCGCCGAGGCTCCGGAAGCCGTGCTTGGCGAGCGGCTCGCCGAACTGGCAGCGCTGGGACTGGTTCGGATGCGCGTCGGGGCGTGACACGCTTGCATCAGCGCGATGCAAAACTGCACCGCAGACCGATCAGGCCGCTGTTTCCATTTTGTCCGCATCCTGCAAGGCGATATGTCGCCCGGCATGCGCCACGCCTGTTTCATCACTGTCGGACCGGCCCGATTCCGCATCGGCAGCGATTGGCGTCCCCCGATCGATCAGCTCCGCGCACTCTACGCCGATTACCCGATGGACGAGCAGGTCCCCGATTTCACGGTGCGCCTGCAGGCGAGCTCTTCGCTGCGCCGGTTCGTGCGCCCCCAGGTTGCCATCGCGGGCGATTTCACCTTGCCCGATGCGGTGCCATTGCCGCTGGAGCAAGGGCTGCTCGCAGCCGAAATGGCGATGAACCTGCAAATGGCGCTGGGCTGGCGGCGACATCTGCTGCTGCACGCCAGCGCCGTGTCGCGCCAGGGCCGTGCGGTGGTGATGACCGGGCTGTCGGGTGCGGGCAAGTCGACATTGTCGGCATTGCTGGCCGAGCGCGGCTGGCGCTTTCTGGGCGACGAGTTCGTGCTGCTCGATCCCGATAGCGGCAATATCGCGCCGTTCCCGCGACCGGTAAGCCTGAAGAACCAGGCGATCGCAGCGATGGAGCGCGAGGTCGATGACGAGGCGCGGTTCGGCCCGGTGCTGCGCGATACGCCCAAGGGCACGATCCGCCACCTGCGCCCGCGCACCGAATGGATCGAGCAGATGGCGCGCGAGACGCGCCCCGGCCTGCTGCTCTTCCCGCGCTTCGGCTTCCCCCGCGCCGTCCGGCGCATGGACGAGGCGGAGAGCTTCGTGCGGCTGACCCAGGCCTCGACCAACTATGTTGCGCTGGGCGAACGCGGGTTCGATGCACTGACCCAATTCGTCCGCTCGGTTCCGGCCTGTGCGATCGATTATGCCAGCGGCGACGAGGGCGTCGAGCTTGTCGAGCGGCTCTGGTCCGAGCAGATGGCCAGAATGGGGGACAGGGCTGCTGCGGCATGATGGATGGCAGGTCCGTCGCGCGCGCGCTGACCGACCCGGCATCGGTCGCAAGGCTCGATCCGGCAGGGTGGACAAGACTGCTCTCGGCGGCGCGCGCGCTTTCCCTCATAGGCACCCTGGCCGAGATCATGGCCGACCAGCCGGTGCCTTTTCCTGCGGCTCGCGTGCTCGCCGATGTGCGCCTGTCGAACGAGGCAGGGCTGCGCCAGGCGCTGTGGGAGGCCGAATGCGCGCAAATGGCGCTGGCGGACTATGCGGGGCGTGTCGTGCTGCTCAAGGGCACCGCCTTTGCCGCCGCCGGGCTCGATGCGGCGCTGGGCCGCTCGATCGGCGATCTCGACATTCTCGTCGCGCGCGACGGGCTGGACCGGGTCGAGGCATTGCTGCTTGCGGCAGGCTGGGAATGGGTCAAGCCCGACCCCTATGACGATGCCTATTATCGCCAGTGGATGCACGAACTGCCCCCGCTGATCCATGCGGAGCGCGACCGCATGATCGACGTGCACCATACCATCCTGCCGCTAACCGCCGGACCGAAACCCGACGCGGCGGCGCTCATCGCCGATGCGCGCGAATTGCCGTCGGGCCTGTACGTGCTGTCGCCTGCCGACATGATCTGCCACGCGGCGGCGCATCTGATCGCCGATGGCGACCTTTCAGGCGGCATGCGCAACCTGTGGGATATCGACCGGCTGGTGCGGCAGTTCGTGGCGCAAGATTCCGATTTTGGCGATTTGCTGATGGAGAGGGCGAGCCTGCATGGGCTGACCGCGCCCGTCGCGCGTGCGCTGCGCCTGGCACATCGGCTGTTCGGCACCCCCGCGATCTGGCCGATCCGCCCCGGGGTCGCCGATGCGCTGTTCCTGCGCCGGATCACCGCAGTCGATGGCTGGGGCCGCAAGACGCGCAAGCTCACGCGCCAGGGCGTCTCTCTCCGGTCGCACCTGCTGCGCATGCCGCCGACGATGCTCGCGCGGCATCTGTGGACCAAGTGGCGCAAGGGGCATCGCGGGTAATGGGGAATCCGATCCTGTAATCCTGGTTCGTTTGTCCCGAG
>CAXRCQ010000349.1:0-2135 GCA_964228845.1 Blastomonas sp. | reverse complement strand
ATTCACCCGAATCTGCAAACCATCCAGCCAGCGGGACTCCGGCCACAACAGCCTGTTCATTCGAGATATTGAGCAGGTGCGTCTCCGGTTGACTAATGCCGTCTCGATCAAGGTAATGGGGCAAGAACTATGAGTACGATTAAAGGAAAATGCGCATGAGCCGCCAGTATTTTGGACGTAAGCGGATTCTTGTCACAGGCGGCGCAGGTTTTCTGGGCTCGCACCTGATCGACCGGCTGCTCGATCGCGGCGACGAGGTGCTGTGCGTCGACAATCTGTTCACGGGCGACAAGAGCAATATCGATCATCTCGCTGGGCATCCGCGCTTCGAGTTCATGCGGCACGATGTCTGCCATCCGCTGTTTGTCGAGGTCGACCAGATCTTCAACCTGGCCTGCCCGGCCTCGCCGATCCATTATCAGCACGATCCGGTGCAGACCACAAAGACCAGCGTGCACGGTGCCATCAACATGCTGGGGCTCGCCAAGCGCCTGAAATGCCGCATTTTCCAGGCATCGACCAGCGAGGTCTATGGCGATCCCTCGGTCCATCCGCAGCCTGAGGAATATTGGGGCAATGTCAACCCGATCGGCATCCGGTCATGCTATGACGAAGGCAAGCGCTGCGCCGAAACGCTGTTCTTCGACTATCATCGCCAGCACAATCTCGAGATCAAGGTGGTGCGCATCTTCAACACCTATGGTCCGCGCATGCACCCCGCCGACGGCCGCGTGGTATCGAACTTCATCATGCAGGCGCTCGCCGGTGAAGATATCACGCTCTATGGCGATGGCTCGCAGTCGCGCTCCTTCTGCTTCTATTCGGACCTGATCGACGGTTTCCTGAAGCTCATGGACTCGCCGCCCGAAATCACCGGGCCGATCAATATCGGCAATCCGGTCGAGTTCACCATCCGCGAACTCGCCGAACTGGTGATCGAGCTGACCGGCACCAAGTCGCAGTTGGTTTATAAGCCGCTGCCGCAGGATGACCCGACCCAGCGCAAGCCCGATATCGCCAAGGCCCGCGAATTGCTTGGCTGGGAACCCAAGGTGCAACTGCGCGAGGGCCTGATCGAGACAATTGCGTATTTCCGCAAGTTCTTTACCTGATTGCCTTTGCCGCTCCTCGTCGGGGCGGCACAAGGTATCGATGGATGCAGCCAGCATGAAGCCGATAGACAAGAGCAGCGTCGAAAATCACCGGGGGCATACCGTGCTCGGTTTTGCCGCCAACGCATCGCCGCTGGTGGTCGATTGTGGTGCGCACAAGGGCGAGTTTGCGCAATCGGTGGCTGCTGCCTGGGGTGCCCGTTGCCATTCGATCGAAGCGTCGCCGGTGCTGTTCGAAACGCTCGAACTGCCGCAGGGGACCCAAGGCTATAATTTCGCTGTCAGCGGCGAAGACGGCGAGATCACCTTCACCATCTCGGACAATCCCGAGGCGTCGCATATCGGAGCCACCAGCCATGGCAGCGACGCACAGGAAATCACCGTTCCGGCGCGCAGCCTGGCCGGTTTCCTCGACAGCCTGGGAGACGAGGATATCGATCTGCTCAAGCTCGACATCGAGGGTGCAGAGATTTCCGCGCTGCAAAGCCTGACCGACCGCCATCTCGCGCGGATCGGTCAGATCACCGCGGAATTCCACGATTTCTGCGGCTATGTGAAGCCCGAACAGGTCGACGCCGCGATTGCCCGGCTGGAGGCCGCCGGATTTGTCGTCATCAGCTTTTCGCACCATACGCGCGGCGACGTGCTGATGGTCAACAGCGCGCACCACAAGCTGTCGAGCTACGATCGGCTGCGAATCGGAGTGGTCGAACGCAATCTGGCTGGCCTGAAGCGAATCCTCAGCCGCAATCTGTAAATCGGCGCGATGTCGCTCAGAAACGCCTTGGTCGGGGCAGCGGGGGCTTCGGTCCTCTCGGCCGTGCTTCAGCTCGTCAACGGCATTCTGCTGGCGCGGATGCTGGGCCCCGAGGGCCGCGGGCTATATGGCGAGCTGGTCTTCTGGGCGATGACGGTCAACGGGCTGACCAATTTCGCGATCTATGACGCCGCGCTGATCCGGCTGCGCAAGCCGGGCTGCTCTACGGTCGTCGAGCGTGGGTCGCTGTTCACGCTCACAGCGCT
>CAXRCQ010000348.1:0-15377 GCA_964228845.1 Blastomonas sp. | reverse complement strand
GCCGATGATCTGGCCGCTGCTGATCGTCTTCGCGCTGCTGCAGACGGCGCGGCTCTGGGTGCTGGCGACGCTCGGGCCGTACTGGACGACCCGCATCATCTCCGCGCCCGATTTTCCGCGCATCGCCAGCGGACCCTATCGACTGGTCCGCCATCCCAATTACTGGGTGGTGACGCTGGAAAACCTGACCATCCCGCTGATCTTCGGCCATTATCGCATCGCAATCCTGTGGACCGTGCTCAACGCCGGAATCCTGTTCGTGCGCATCCGGACCGAAAACGTCGCCCTGCAAGCGCGAACATCGCAAAAACCTGTCGCCTGAACCGGAAGGCCCGCCTAGGATGACGGCCGTATCACAGCTTCGGATTCACGGCTTCATGCGTCATCTTGTCGGCCTGATGGCCAGCTCTGCCCTGCTGCTCACCGGTTGCGGCGGTGGCGGGGGTTCTACCAGTGCCACGCCCGCCCCCGTCGCCAGCGCACCGGCGCCGACGCCGACGCCGACGCCCAGCCCCACCTGCTCGCTCGTCAATCGCCAGGCCTTTGCCCGCGAAGTGCTCGACGAATGGTATCTCTTCCCCGAACTGCTGGTGACCAGCGCCAACCCGGCGAGCTTCACCACGGTTCAGGGCTATATCGACGCGCTGACCGCGACCGCGCGGTCGCAGGGCAAGGACCGGTTCTTCACCTTCATCACCTCGATCGCCGAGGAAAACGCCTTTCTGGCGAGCGGCGAAAGCGCCGGGATCGGCATCCGCCTGTCGATCGACGCCCCTGCGCGCCGCGTGCTGATCAGCGAGGCGTTCGAAGGGGCACCGGGCCTGGCGGCAGGCATCGACCGGGGCGATGAAATCACCGCGATCGGCACCAGCAGCGCCACCCTGCGCAATGTCAGCGACATCATTGCGGCGGAGGGCTCTGCCGGGATCACCAATGCGCTCGGCCCCAATACCGCTGGTCTGACGCGCGTGCTGCGCGTGTCGCGCGGCGGCGTCTCGCGCGAGGTCAGCGTGACCAAGGCGGTGTTCGATCTTCCCGCCGTGTCCAGCCGCTATGGCTCGCGCATCATCCAGGATGGCAGCCGCCAGATCGGCTATATCAACCTGCGCACCTTCATCTCCTCGGCGGATACGCCGCTGCGCAATGCCTTTGCCAGCTTCCGCGCGGCCGGGATCACCGAGTTCATCATCGATTTCCGCTATAATGGCGGCGGGCTCATTTCGACGGCGGAGCTGATGGGCGATCTGCTCGGCGGCAACCGGACGTCCAGTGACCTCTTTTCCGGGGTGCGTTTCCGCCCGTCAAAATCGTCGCGCAACGAGAATGTGTTCTTCGCCCCGCGCGCCGAATCGGTGAGCCCGGTCAAGATCGCCTTTATCGGCACCGGCGCGACCGCCTCGGCGAGCGAGCTCGTGATCAATTCGATGGCACCCTATCTCGGCCGCAACCTGGCGCTGATCGGCGCGAACACCTTTGGAAAGCCCGTCGGCCAGATCGCGCTCGACCGCAGCGCGTGCGACGACCGGGTGCGCGTCGTCGCGTTCAGTTCGGTGAACTCGCGCGGCCAGGGCGAATATTTCAATGGCCTTGCCAGCACGCTCGACGTCACCTGCCAGGCGGCGGACGATCTCACCCGCCCCCTGGGCGATCCGCAGGAGGCCTCGATCCGTAGCGCGCTCGATTTCCTCGCCGGGCGCAGTTGCACCGCGATTAGCTTGACCGGGCCTTCGGGCAATATCGCGGGCCAGTCGCAGCGCGGCATGATTGCCAGCGACCGCGAGCTGCTGGTGCCGGATGCGCCCAGCCCCGCGCAGCGCGAGGTGCCCGGGCTGTTTTGAGGACTGTATTCGAAAGCCCTCCCCCTCGATGGGGGAGGGTTGGGTGGGGGTGTTGGTGCCGGGTTACGCCGCGATGGCCCCGTAGCGTCCAGCCGCCCGATCACCCTCACCGCTGCGACTAGGCTCCCTTGTCGCCAAGTCTCGCTGCCTCTCCCATCGAGGGAGAGGCATCTCGTGATCGCGGCGCATCAAGTCACAAAACTGCCACCCATCCACAATCACTGGTGGCATCGCGTGCCCGGCTCGCCTAGATAGCGCGCGAGGCGGGATTCGGCCCGCACCCTGATTTCACTGGATCGCACCGCCCGATGACCGCAACGCCCGTCAAGATCGCTCTCGCATCCGACCATGCCGCCGTCGCACTCAAGGCCGAGCTTGCCGCATGGCTGCGCGATCAGGGCCATGACGTCGCCGATCTGGGTCCGGACAGCAGCGACAGCGTCGATTATCCCGATTACGGCTTCAAGCTCGCCGATCATGTCGCCTCGGGCGCAGCGGAATTCGGCGTCGCGCTGTGCGGATCGGGCATCGGCATCTCGATCGCGGTCAACCGCAACCCGGCCTGCCGCTGCGCGCTCGTCTCTGACAGCCTGTCTGCGCGCCTCTCGCGCCAGCACAACAACGCCAATGTCATCGCCATGGGCGCGCGGCTGATCGGCATCGATGCCGCGAAGGACTGCCTTGCGGCCTTCCTTTCGACGCCGTTCGAGGGTGGCCGCCATGAACGCCGCGTGGCCAAGCTGACCCCCGCCTGATACAATCCCATTCACCCTCCCCGATGGAGCCTGACATGTCGACCAATCCCGCGCACTCAGAAATCCGTTCCTCCGGCTTTTTCAGCGAAGGCCTGGCGGTGACCGACCCCGCCGTCGCCGCCGCGATCGCGCAGGAAGTCCGCCGCGAGAAGAAGCAGATCGAACTCATCGCCTCGGAAAACATCGTCTCCAAGGCGGTGCTCGAGGCGCAGGGGTCGGTCTTCACCAACAAGTACGCGGAAGGCTATCCCGGCAAGCGCTATTATCAGGGCTGTGCACCCTCGGACGAGGTCGAGGCGCTGGCGATCGAGCGCGCGTGCAAGCTGTTCGGCGTCGGTTTCGCAAACGTGCAGCCGCATTCGGGCGCGCAGGCGAACGGCGCGGTGCTGCTCGCGCTGGTCAAGCCGGGCGAGACGATCCTGGGCATGTCGCTCGATGCGGGCGGTCACCTGACGCACGGCGCGCGCGCTGCCATGTCGGGCAAGTGGTTCAACGCGATCCAGTATGGCGTTACCCCCGATACGCACCTGATCGACTATGACGAGGTCCGCCGCCTGGCGCTGGAGCACAAGCCGAAGCTGATCTTCGCGGGCGGCTCGGCCTATCCGCGCCATATCGATTTCGCGAAGTTCCGCGAGATTGCCGATGAGGTCGGCGCGTATCTGCATGTCGACATGGCGCATTTCGCAGGGCTGGTCGCAGCAGGCGTCCACCCCTCGCCCTTCCCCCATGCACACGTCGCCACCACGACCACACACAAGACGCTGCGCGGCCCGCGCGGCGGCATGATCCTGACCGACGACGAGGCGCTGGCGAAGAAGTTCAACTCCGCCGTGTTCCCCGGCATGCAGGGCGGCCCGCTGATGCATGTGATCGCCGCCAAGGCGGTGGCGTTCGGCGAAGCGCTGACGCCCGAGTTCAGGAGCTATTCGCGCGCCGTCATCGACAATGCCAAGGCTCTGGCCAGCCGCCTCAAGGAGCGCGGCGCGGATCTGGTTGCGGGCGGCACCGACACGCATCTCGCGCTGATCGACCTGCGTCCGCTGGGCGTCACCGGCAAGGATGCCGACGAGGCGCTCGAGCGTGCAGGCATCACCTGCAACAAGAACGGCATTCCGTTCGACCCGCTGCCGCCGACCAAGACCAGCGGCATCCGCGTCGGCTCGCCCGCCGGCACCACGCGCGGCTTCGGCGTCGCCGAATTCCGCGAGATCGGCGACATGATTGCCGATGTGCTCGACGGCCTGCGCGCCAAGGGCGAACATGGCGACCCGGAGGTCGAGGCCAATGTCCGCCAGCGCGTCGAGGCGCTGTGCGACCGCTTCCCGATCTATCCGGAGCTTTGAGCCATGCAGAACCCTGACGATCCGAACAATTCGGGCGACCTGATCGCCGATGCCCGCGAAGAGATCGTGGGCATGGCCAAGCAGGGCATGGCGCACCCTTCGACCAAGCCGGTGCTGACCGCAGGTGCGATCGGCGCGGTCGCGGGCGCGGTTCTGCCGGTCGTCAGCTGGCCGGTCGGCCTGCTTGCGGGCGCGGGCTTCATGCTCTACAAGCGCCTGCGCCCCTGAAGGCTGACGCGCACCGATGAGATGCCCGTTCTGCGCGCACGAAAACAGCCAGGTCAAGGATAGCCGCCCCACCGAAGACGGTGCGGCCATCCGCCGACGCCGCCAGTGCGAAAGCTGCGGCGCGCGCTTCACGACATTCGAGCGCATCCAGTTGCGCGACATCATGGTGGTGAAGAGCGAGAATCGCCGCGAGCCGTTCAACCGCGCCAAGATCGAAAAATCGGTCGCGGTCGCCTGCCGCAAGCGCGGTATCGACCAGGAGCGGATCGACCAGCTCGTCTCGGGCATCCAGCGGCAGATCGAGACCTCAGGCGAGAACGAGGTCCATTCGCGCGATATTGGCGGAATGGTGATGGACGGGCTGCGCATGCTCGACAGCGTCGCCTATATCCGCTTCGCCAGCGTCTATCGCGATTTCAGCGAGGCGAAGGATTTCGAGGAATTTGCCAGCACGGTGAAGGATGTCGGCGGTGCCTGAGGCGCTGGTTCCGCCGCCGGTGTTCATCCTGGTCCGTCCGCAGCTCGGCGAGAATATCGGCAAGGCGGCGCGGGCGATGCTCAATTTCGGGCTCACCGACATGCGCCTGGTTTCGCCGCGCGATGGCTGGCCCAATCCCAGCGCTGGCCCGGCGGCATCGGGCGCGGACGTTGTTCTTGAATGCGCTCAGGTGTTCGAAACCGTCGCCGACGCCGTCGCCGATTGCCATCACGTATATGCCACCACGGTGCGCAAGCGCGGCGTGACCAAGCCGGTCGTCACCCCCGAGGCAGCCGCGCGCGCGATGGTCGCCGCGCCGGGACGCAGCGCGATCCTGTTCGGACCAGAGCGCTCAGGGCTGGAGACCGATGACGTCGCGATAGCGCACGATATCCTCACCGTGCCGATCAATCCCGAGTTCGGGTCATTGAACCTCGCCCAGGCGGTGATCCTCGTCGCCTATGAATGGTCCAAGACCGGCGGCCAGGGTCTTGCCTCGCCGCCTCAGGTCGATCTCGATCCGCCCGCGCCTATGGAAGAGCTGGACGGCATGTTCGACCAGCTGTGCGGCATGCTGGAGGAGAAAAACTATTTCTTCCCCGAAAGCCGCGCCGCCACGAGCCGCCGCACGCTGCGGAACCTCATGACCAAGCCGCAATGGAACAGCAATGAGGTGCGCACCTTCCGCGGCGTCCTCACCACGCTCGCCAAGGCGCCGCGCAAGCCGGTGAGCTGAATAGGGCATTGGCGGCGATGCTCGGTCCCCTGCGGAGGCAGGGGCTCATCTCCTGCCCTCACACCAATTGCACCGGCTGGCTATGCTTGAAGCGTTCGATGATGGGCCCCTGCCTGCGCAGGGGACCGGCTCGGGCTGGATTGCTGGGTCAGCGACGCAGCAATTCCCAATGCTCGCCCTCATAGGCAATCGAGGCCTCGACCAGCCGCTCCCAGAAATCGGCGACCAGCCCGACCGGGACGCCAAGCTCGAAGGCCGCGGCCCTGGCCTGCGCGATCACCTGCGCCTTGCGCGCCTCGTCGCGCACCATGCCGCGCTCGGGCTTGATCCGCGCAGCGGCGCGCATATAGCCGAAGCGTGTGGCGAGCAGCTCGACCAATTCGCGGTCGAGGGCATCGACGCCGGCGCGCACATCGGTCATGGTCTGGCAGTCTTCGGGCGATCTGATCGTGTCTGACATGCACCACGGATAGCCGCCGCCACTGCGCGTGTCGAGCCAGCCACGCGGCCTTGACTCTGCGAGCGACCTTCGCCATAGGCCGCGCTTCGCAATTGGCCCTGCACCCCGGTGAAGCAGCGGCCGCATGGCGCATCTTCGGCACCATGGCGCGATTCCGGGACTTTGAAAGGTCACCGCGCAGGGTGGTGGCCCCGTCTGACATTCAGACAGCAAATTGGAGAATGACGCGTGTCCAAACGCAACAGTGCAAAGTACAAGCTCGACCGCCGCATGGGCGAGACCATCTGGGGTCGCCCCAAGTCGCCCGTCAACAAGCGCGAATACGGCCCCGGCCAGCATGGCCAGCGCCGCAAGGGCAAGATGTCCGACTTCGGCCTGCAGCTCCGCGCCAAGCAGAAGCTCAAGGGCTATTACGGCGAGATCACCGAGAAGCAGTTCAAGAAGAACTATACCGAAGCCAGCCGCATGAAGGGCGATACCAGCCAGAATCTGATCGGTCTGCTGGAACAGCGCCTCGACATGGTCGTCTATCGCGCCAAGTTCGCGCCGACCATCTTCGCTGCGCGCCAGATCGTCAGCCACGGCCATATCCGCGTCAATGGCGTGAAGTGCAACATCGCCTCGCGCAAGGTGAAGCCGGGTGACGTCGTGTCGCTAGGCAAGAAGGCGCAGGAAATGGCGCTGGTCATCGAAGCCCAGGGCCTGGCCGAGCGCGACATCCCCAATTATGTCGCTCCCGACGGCACCGACAAGGTCACCTTCACCCGCGTTCCGACGCTCGACGAAGTGCCCTATCCGGTGAAGATGGAACCCAATCTGGTCGTCGAATTCTATTCGCGCTGATCCGGTTCATCACCGACACAGATACAAGAAAGGCGGGCCGCAAAGCCCGCCTTTTTGTTGGGTCACTGGCCTGCGAACGCCCTTTCGATGAACGAGACGCTCGTGCGCAGCATGTCTGCCCGGATTGCGCTGTCTTCCAGATAATGGTCGCGGTTCTGATAGATGTGCAGTTCCGATGACTTCCCGGCACCCTTGAGCTTGCCATCCATCAGCCGCGCGTGTTCGACATCGACATTGCGGTCGAGATCGCCATGGAACATCAGCACCGGCGCCTTGATGGCGGCAGCATTGCGGGCGGGTGATCCCTCCTCCACATGCGGCCCGGCACCCACGAACTGAGCGACAATCGCATAGTCCGACCAATTGCGGCGATCGGCCTTGAGCTTTTCAAGATCGGTCACCGGTGCCACCGCCACGACGGCCTTGAACAGGTCGGGCTCCATCACATTGGATTGCAGCGCGGCATAGCCACCATAGGACCAGCCGAAAATGGCCAGCCGTTTCGGATCCGCACCGTTGGCGATCATCCAACGCCCCGCATCATTGACATCCCCAATCGCGGTGCGCCAGCCGCGGAAGCCATTTTCCTGGAACCAGCCCTCGCCATAGCCCGTCGAGCCACGATAATTCGGCTGGAGAACGGCATAGCCAGCTTGTGCGAAATACTGCACCAGCCAGTCAAAGCCCCATTCGTCTCGGGCACCCGGTCCGCCATGCGGCATCACGATCGCGGGCAATCCCGTCATGTCGCTTTTTCCCGGCGGGAGCGTCAGATAGCCGGGAACCTGCGTGCCGTCCTTGGCGGCATAGGTCACCGGCTTCATCTGGCCAAGCGTCATGCTCTCGACATCGGGGCGGACCGCGAGCAGCGGTGCCAGCGTCTTGGCATCACGATCGAACAGGAAATAACGACCGGGATTCACGTCGCTTCCAGCCCAGAGCAGGATCTTGCGCTCGTCTTCGCTGGAATCGACCACCCGCACCAGCGGCAGGTGCGGGATGGCGCGCGACAGCGCCAACGCCATTTTCTCGATATCGGGATCGAAATAGTGGATTTCAGCGATATCGGTTACATAGCGCACTCCGATTACCCTGTTGCGGCGACCGATGCGGACGAAACCTGCGACATCGACCTCCGGGTGTTCGAACAGCAGCGTTTCGGTAGCATTGCCGTCGAGGCTGTAGCTGTAGGCTGCTGTGCGCCCATCCTTGGCCTTGTACCCATAGGCGATGTTGCGCGCAGGATCGACGGCAACGGGGCGGAAGGTCGTGTCGTTCTCGTCCGTCGTCAGCATGGGCAGCCATTCGCGGCTGTCCGCCTTGCGGTAATAGTAATTGAACCGGCCCGAATCATAGTCGCCGTTCATCACGCGATGTGCCTTGATCCGCACGTTACCAAAGCCGTCGGATATGAACCGCCGTGCATCGATATTGGGTTGTTCCACCGTCTTGGTGCGCAATGTGCGGGAATCGACCAGATCCACGCCGATGCCGTTCTTCTTCTGGGTGATCAGGGTGCCGGATCCAGAAGCGGTCATCCCCTCTTGCGGAATATAGTCGCGCACCATCAGGACATAGCCGTCCTCACCTGGATTCCAGTCAATCACGTCGCCGCCAAAGAGCGCGAAGCCCAGCTGCTGCCCGCTACCGCTCTTGCGGAACTCGAGCAATTTGGGTTCGCCGCCGGCCGCATCGACCGAAACCATGCGCGTCGCATATGTGGCATCGCCAATAACCTTGACCGACGCAATCACCTCGCACATCAGCCGCTCATTGCCGATCCACCTGCAACCGCCCATGCGGTTGGGGTCGCCATCCAGCTTGAGAACGCCCCTGGGCGTCTGCGGCGTGGGAACCAGATCCACGACCATCAGCACGGAACCTTGGCCACGCATCGGCTTGATAAAGGCCAGGCGTTTGCCGTCGGGCGACAGGCTGGCATCCTGTACCATCTCGCGCTCGCCGAAAATCGTAGCCAGATCGGTGGATGGTGTGGGCTGGGCACCATCCGCCACCTGATCTTGTGCCAAAAGCGCGCTCGGTGCAGCCGCAATCATCAGACCGGCCAGAATGCCGAATACGCGGATAGAAAAACGCATCGCAGATTCACTCCCCTAACTCCAGTGGGACAGAAATGCCGCGACGACCAACAACAGGCAAGAGCGATGCGACGACACGCAAAGAAAAAGACGGGCCATCGGCCCGCCTTTTAACACCGCATCAAAATACATCCAAAATGGATTTAAATCAGCGATCAAACCGTTTCAGGATCGAAGAAGAAAAGCGCCTGGCTGATCGCCGCGCGCACCGTGTTGCGGTGGAAGGGCGTGGTGATCAGAAAGGCCGGCTCGGGGCGCTCGCCGGTGAGCAGGCGTTCGGGGAAGGCGGTGATGAAGATGACCGGCACGTCGATCTCGCGCAGGATGTCGGCCACGGCATCGATGCCCGAACTGTCGTCGGCAAGCTGGATGTCGGCGAGCACCAGGCCGGGCTTGTCGCGGCGGGCCTGTTCGACCGCTTCGTCGCGGGTGACGGCAATGCCGGTCACGTCATGGCCCAGGTCGCGCACGATCGTCTCGATATCCATCGCGATGATCGGTTCGTCCTCGATGATGAGCACCCTCGCCTTGATCTGGCTGTCGATCTCGCTGAGAGCTTCGCTGACGAGGCTGGAGACGGTACGATCGTCCAGGCCCATCAGATACGCGGTATCCGAGTTGGAAAAGCCTTCCATCGCGGTCAGGAGCAGCGCCTGGCGCGACAGCGGCGGGATGCGACGGAGGCGCTGTTCGGCCAGCAGGCGGCGCGAATCGTCATCGGCATCGGGATAGGCATCGAAGCTGTCGGCTTCCTCGCGGTCGTCATGGGTCGAACCCCAGATGACCTGGAAGACGCGGTACAGGCCAAGCCGGGCATCGACATCGCTAGGGAACTGATCGGGCGCGGCGATGATCGCCTGCAGCGTGGCCTTCACATAGGCATCGCCATGATGCTGATCGCCGGCGAGCGCCCGGCTATAGCGCCGCAACAGGGGTAGATGGGGAGCGAGCGTCTGGCCCAGGGACATGCAGTGAAACTCCTTTATCGGCTTGCGCCGTGTCTATGACCTCACGCGCCCCGTGTCAAAACCGGGAGCGGAAAGGGATGCCGGATGTGAAAGCGGACAAACCGAACCTCGGACAAGGAACAATCTGCGCCGCAGTTTGTTTCCTAAGCCGAGACGTTTATGCGCGATCCCGCACGATTTTGCGGGCTTGGCAGGGTTGGGACGGCTTGCTAAGCCCATTTCGGGACGGAATTTCAACAGGCGGGATGGGATGCTCGTGCATCGTGACAATGACGATCAGTCCAGCGGTGACAAGGCTGCCCCCAGCCGCGCCGACGGCACAAGGCCCCATCTGGTGACCGACGGCCCCTCTCCGACCGATGACGAAGACGCAGCGACCGATCCGGCTTCCGGAGACGACGGCAAATCGCACATGATCGGCGATGCGCTGAAATCCGTCTATCAGCGGACGCTGGAAGAGGAGATTCCAGACGATTTTCTGGATTTGCTCAAGCAGTTGAAATAATGCGCAGGTCAGACCGGGCGCATCTCCCCTTTCTCTTGCCGATAGCGCGCCTTTCGATCGGCACCAGACTGTTCCTCATCCTGGCCATCGCGCTGCTGCCGCTGGCGCTGGGATCGGTGGTTGCCAACCGCAGCCGGGCCGATACGGCGACCGAGGACCGTAATCGCCTGCTCCAGAAGAATGTCGACGACGCCGCCTTGCGCCTCAACGCGGCAATCGACAACGACATGGCGATACTGAGTGCAGCAGCATCACAGATTGCGCTCGGCGAAGACCCGGCCAAGATCTGCCTGAACCTGCGCGAGCAGCTTGGCAGCCAGCAGACCCGCTTCGCTGCCCTGCTCTATTCGGCCAATAGCGGTCCGCCAGCCTGCCGGATCGGGGCAGTGCCCACGATTCTCCGGGATATCGGTTCGAACGCGACCGCGCCCCCAGTAACGCTTTCCCCCAGCGGCCGCGGCGCGATTTTCGCGACCCGGGGCCGGGTCTCGGTTGCCAGGGCGGTCGCATTCTATTCGGCCGACAGCCTGTTTGCGCTGGCCGATCCGGTGGACGATGTACCCCTGTCGCAGTTCGAATTGCGCAATGCCGACAATGTCCTGCCACTGACCGCCATTCCGCCGACCTGGCAGCGCCGCCTGAATGCGCTGATGACCGCACAGACGACGATTTCCGGCGTCAATCTGGACCTGCGCTACGTTCGCCCCAAGCAGTCGCCGCCCGAATTTCTTGCGCAGATCATTCCTTTCATGACGCTGCTCGCCGCGGCGATCATCGGCTGGCTGGTGGTCAATGTCATGCTCATTCGCCCGCTGACGCTGCTGCAGCGAAAGGTGCGCCAGTACGAGATCGGCGAGCAGATGGCCCCGATGGACAAGACTGCCTTCAATGCCAGCGAAATCGAGGAGCTCGATCAGGGCTTCGTCTCGCTTGCGCAAAAGGTATCGGTCGATCGCGAGGCGCTCGACGAGGGGTTGAAGCAGCAGGTGCTGCTGACGCGCGAAGTGCATCACCGGGTTAAGAACAACCTGCAGATCATCGCCAGCCTGATCAACCTCCACGCCCGCACCGCCGATTCCGACCCGGCAAAGCTGGCATACGGAAAGATCCAGCGGAGGGTCGATGCTCTCGCCGTCGTCCATCGCAACCATTTCGCGGGCAACGAGCGCAACGAGGGCATCAACCTGCGCGCGCTGGTTGGCGAGCTGGCGGGCAGCTTCGAACATGCGGACAATGTGCATGGCGGCGACGGACCCGATATCGTCATCGATATCGACAATGTCCATGTCAGCCAGGATGTCGGTGTGCCGATCGCGTTCCTGCTGACCGAAATTCTCGAGCTGATCCATCTGACCCGGCCCGAAGCACCGATCCGCATCTCCGCTGTGCGCAAGAGCGACGATCCGGGCAAGATCGTGCTGCGCGTCGCCTCGCCAGCGCTGGGCCCCAATCCGGCGCTGGAGGCGATGCTCGGCGATGGCATCGACCGCGTGATGACCGGTCTTGCCCGCCAGCTGCGCGCGCCGCTGGAACGCGATACCGCTTTCGAATGTATCGCGATCGCGGTTCCGGTGTTCGTACCTGCCAAAATGTAGCTGCTATTCTTCGGCGAAAGCCGGAGTACGAGACGTCAGCCACCCTTTGCGTAATAGCGCGCGCGGAAATCCTCGCCGAACTGGGTCATCCGCCCGTCGCCGATCGCCGCGCGCATCGCAGCCATCAGGTCCTGGTAGAAGCGCAGATTGTGCTCGGTCATCAGCATCGCGCCCAGCATCTCGCCCGATTTGACGAGGTGGTGCAAATAGGCGCGGCTGAAGCGCGTGCAGGCGGTGCAGCCGCACACCTCATCGAGCGGTCCCTGATCCTCTGCATGGCGCGCATTGCGGATATTGATCGGCCCGTCCCAGGTGAATGCCTGGCCGTTACGGCCCGATCGCGTCGGCAGCACGCAATCGAACATGTCGACGCCGCGCTCGACCGCGCCGACCAGATCGTCAGGCTTGCCCACGCCCATCAGATAGCGTGGGCGATCCTCGGGCAACTGGCCGGGCGCGTAATCGAGCACGCCGAACATCGCCTCCTGGCCCTCACCCACGGCAAGCCCGCCGATCGCATAGCCGTCAAAGCCGGTATCGCGCAGCGCATCGGCGGATTGCTGACGCAGCTGCTCGTCGAGCGAGCCCTGCTGGATGCCGAACAGCGCGGCCCGATCGGCATGCTCGCCGCCGCTGTCGAAGCCCTCGCGCGAGCGGCGCGCCCAGCGCATCGAGCGCTCCATCGCTGCGGCTTGCACATCGCGCGTCGCGGTCGCAGGGACAAGCTCGTCGAACGCCATGACGATGTCGGAGCCGAGCAGCCGCTGGATTTCCATCGATCGTTCGGGGCTCAGCATATGGCGCGACCCATCGAGATGGCTGCGGAACGCCACCCCCTGTTCGGTCACCTTGGTCAGCGCTGACAGGCTCATCACCTGATAGCCGCCGCTATCGGTGAGGATCGGGCGCGGCCAGTCCATGAACTTGTGCAGCCCGCCGAGCCGCGCGACGCGCTCCGCACCGGGGCGCAGCATCAGGTGATACGTATTGCCCAGGATGATGTCCGCGCCCAGTTCGCGCACCTCGGCAGGCTTCATCCCCTTGACCGTCGCAGCTGTGCCCACGGGCATGAACGCGGGCGTGCGGATAATGCCGCGTTTCATGGCAAGTTCGCCCAGCCGCGCCTTGCCGTCGCGCGCGGTGATCGAAAAGGCGAATCTGGGGGGTGTCTCGGTCATGGCGGGGCGCTCTAGCGGCTTTGGCGGCGGTGGGCAAAGGGGGAAGGTTGGGGGGAAGGCTGCGGGGGTTTGACGACTCGCCGCACCTGTGTCAGCGATAGCCCAACACGCAACGCATCAGGAGCCCCCATGTCGCAAAGCCCTCGCCTGACCGCGCTCGCTTCGGCGCTGATCGCCACAGCCTCGCTTGCCGCGTGCTCATCGGAAAAACGGGCAGAGGCCGAGCAGACCAGCAGCAAGGCGATCGACAGGGCTGCAACCGAGCTGGCCGCGCAGGAAAAATGCTATGGCATCGCGCTCGCCAAGCAGAATGATTGTGCCGCCGGCCCCGGCACCAACTGCGCGGGCACATCGAACGTCGATTATCAGGGCAATGCCTGGAAGTTCACCGAGGCAGGCGAGTGCGAGAAAATGGGCGGATCGCTGACCGAAGTGGCCGACAACGATCCGCCGGTTCCGCCCAAGGGCTAGACCCCGTTCGCTTTTGATGAAATCAAAAGCTGGGTCTAGCTTTCTGTTTTGCCGTGATTTCCGAGCCGTGAAATGTTCCATTTCACTCGAAATCACTCTAGGCGATCAGAACACCGCCTTCGGGGCTTTTTCCTCCATCATTGCCGCGCGCACCATCGGCACTGGCGGCCCGCCATAGGACAGGAAGGCATCGTGGAACGCCTTCCAGGCATCGCGCCCGCCCTTGCCCGCGGTCCAGTCGGCGCGCAGCTTGCGGATCATCAGCTTGCCGAGCGTGTAGTTGAGATAGCCCGGATCATAGGTGCCGCGCAGCGCCTGCTGCCGGGCATTGCCCTCGTCGACATAGCATTGGTCGCGGAACAGCGCGATCGACTGGTCCACCGACATGCCGCCGGTGTGCAGCCCGATGGCGGAGAGATAGCGGCAGTTGCGCAGCAGCGCATTGGCGAGCTGGCCGATATGCACCTCGGGATCGCCCTTGCCGAGCCCGGCCTCCCACATCATCTCTTCGGTATAATGCGCCCAGCCCTCGGCATAGGCATAGCCGACGAACAGCCGCCCGAAGAACGACTTGGCGCGGTTGGCGTGGAGGAAGTTGAGGAAATGGCCGGGCCAGACCTCGTGCACGCTGGTGAACAGCAGGTCCTTTTTGGGCGGGATATATTCGGCCTGGACTTCCGGTGCCCATGACGGGTCGGGCGGCGAGATGTAATAGACCGACGGCAGGCCTTTCTCATATGGCCCCGGAATATCGATATAGGCCGAAGTCTGCCGGTTGTACGGGGGCGATTCCTCGACCTTCGCTTCTTCGGTGCCGGGGATCGAGACCAGATCCTTGTCGACCAGGAAAGCGCGCAATTCGGGCAGCTGCCGCCGCGCCTCCGCGACCGGGCCATCCTCGGGCTTGTCCTTCGCCAGCTTGGCCATGCAATCGGGCATGGTCGCGCCCGGTGCGAACTGCGCACAGGCAGTGGCAAGCGCCTGCTGGTTGCGCTTCAGGTCCGCCTCGCCGATTGCCTTCAATTCGGCCAGCGGCAGATCGACCATCTCGGTATCGGCGAGCATCTGCGAAAACAGTTGCGGTCCGATGGCGTAGCCTACCTTTGCCGTGGCTTTCTCGGCCTTGAGCCAGTCGGCCAGGCCCTGCATCGCCTTGCTTGCCTCGGCGGTCGCGCTTTCCAGGTCCTTCTTCACCGCCTCGTCGGTCACCTCGGCAAAGGCGGCGCGCGCATCGCCGGTGAAGAAGGTCGCATAACCGCCGAAAGCATTGACGCCATAATCGATCGCATAGGGGTCGAGCGGCGAAGTGAGATTGGCCCGGATCTGCTCGGCCGCCCTGGGCACGGCGCGCGCATAGGCGATGAACGCCTTCGCGCGCGTGGCCACATCGGCATAGGGCCTGGTCACATAGACCGACGGATCGAGCGTGCCTGTATAGAAGGCCGGGTTGCGGTGCGGCCAGTCCGCGGCCTTGAGCCAGAACAGCTCGCCCTTGACCACCGCGATCAGATAGTCGCGCTCGAACTTCTGGTCGGCGTCGAGCTTGCCCGTGTCCATCGCCTGCGCATCGGCCAGCGCCTTTTCGAGAAACGCGATCTGGTCCGCCAGTCCCTCTTCCGACCAGTCGGGCAGCTTGCCGTCGAACTCGTGCCGCCCCTGATAGACCGCGAAATCGGGATTGCGCGGGAAATAGCCGGTCAGGAAACCATCAAGGAACTTCCCCCATTCGCTGCCGGTATCGATGCCGGTGCTCTTTGCCGCAGGATCAGACGGAACCTCGCCGCTGCACGACACGGCCAGCGTCGCCAGCGAGACGGCGGCAAGAAAGCGTTTGGCAAGATTCATCGGGGCGACCTCTTCGAGTTTTCAAGCGTCCC
>CAXRCQ010000347.1:0-2758 GCA_964228845.1 Blastomonas sp. | reverse complement strand
TACGCCCAACCAGCGGCTGCCGGTGCAACAGGCCAGCGCCATCCAAACCTCCGAGGATCTCGCCAACACGGTTATCAAGATTGCAGGCGATGCGCCAGTTCGGGTCGGCGATGTCGCGCGGGTGACCGATGGCTTTGCCGCGCCCATCGGCAATGCGATCATCGACGATGGTCCGGGCATCATGCTGATCGTCGAGAAGCAGCCGACCGGGAACACGCTCCAGCTGACCCGCGATGTCGAGGCGGCAGTCGATGAGCTCCGCCCCGGCCTCAAGGACGTCAAGATCGACACCACGATCTTCCGCCCGGCAACCTTCATCGAGAAGTCGATAGATAACCTCACCCGCGCGCTGATGATCGGCTGCCTGCTGGTGGCAATCGTGCTGTTCGCCTTTACCCGCGACTGGCGGCAGGCGACGATCAGCCTGGTGGCGATCCCGCTTTCGCTGCTGGCCGCTGGCCTCGTGCTACTGTGGAGCGGGGCGACGATCAACACGATGGTGATAGCCGGGCTCGTGATTGCTCTTGGCGAGGTGGTCGATGATGCAATCATCGATGTCGAGAACATCGCCCGCCGACTGCGTCTGAACCGTGAGGCGGACAATCCGCGCTCGGCCTTTGCCGTGGTGCTTTCGGCCTCGCTCGAAGTGCGCACGGCGGTGGTCTTCGCCTCGCTGATCGTGATGCTCGTGTTCCTGCCGATCTTCTTTCTCGGCGGGGTGGCAGGGACATTCTTCCGGCCACTGGCGATTGCCTATGTGCTGGCAATTGCCGCCTCGCTGCTGGTAGCGCTGGTGGTGACGCCTGCGATGTGCCTGATGCTGCTCCCCAATGCGCCGATGAAGGAGCATCGCGACACGCGCTTTGTCGCCTCCCTCAAGCAGCGCTATCTTGGCGTCCTACCCCGGCTGGTCGACCGGCCACGGCTTGCCATGGGCATCGTCGCGGGCGGCTTGCTGCTTTCCGGCGTGGGCTATCTGGGATTCAAGGACCAGTTCCTGCCCGACTTCCGCGAGACCGACTTCCTGATGCACTTTGTCGAGAAGCCGGGCGTCGGCATCGATGCGATGGACCGCATCACCATCCGCGCCTCGAAGGAGCTGCGCGCGATCCCCGGCGTGCGCAACTTCGGGGCGCATATCGGGCGTGCCGAGGCGGCCGACGAAGTGGTCGGCCCGAACTTCACCGAACTGTGGATCAGCCTCGATGACGAAGCTGACTACGACGCCAGCGTCGCCCGTATCACGGAAGTGGTCGAAGGCTACCCCGGCCTTTACCGCGACGTGCTCACCTATCTCCGCGAACGCATCAAGGAGGTGCTCTCCGGCGCAGGCGCGACCGTGGTGGTGCGGATCTACGGTCCCGATCAGGAGGAGCTTCGCGCCACAGCCGAGCGGGTGCGCGGCAAGGTCGCCAGCATCCCCGGTGTGACCGACCTCAAGGTCGAACAGCAGGTGCTGGTGCCGCAGATACAGATTCGCCCGCGCTCGGCTGATCTCGTCACCCTGGGCCTCACGCCGGGCGAGGTGCGACGGCAGGCGCAGACCCTCGTGGCGGGAGAGAAGCTGGGCGAAATCTATCGCGACCAGAAGGCTTTCGATGTCGCCTTGTGGGGCGAGCCTGAAATCCGCGGCGACCAGCACGCGCTTGCCGATCTGATGATCCAGACCCCGGTCGGCGCGCCCGTCCGCCTGCGCGACGTCGCCGATGTGGTGATCGTGCCCGCGCCTAACGAAATCAAGCGCGAGGACGGCCAGCGCCGTCTTGATGTCACGCTCAACATCGCCAGCGATGCCGATCTCGGAGCCGTCGCGCGCGGGGTCGAGGCGGCGGTGAGCGAGGTGCCCTTCGCCACCGGCTACCACCCAGAGATCCTCGGCGAATATGCAGCGCTCAAGGAATCGCGTTCGCGGCTGTGGACGGTAGGCCTTGCCTGCCTCGTGGGTATCCTGCTGCTGGTCTGGCTGGAGTTCCGTTCGGCTCGGATCACCGCGCTGGTGGGCCTCAGCCTGCCCTTCGCGCTGGTCGGCGGGGTGATGGGGGTTGCGCTCACCGGCGGGGTTCTGTCGTTGGGATCGCTGGTCGGCTTTGTCACCGTGATCGGGATTTCAGCGCGCAACGGCATCATGTTGCTCTCGCATTACGATCATCTTCGGCGGTTCGAGGGCGAGGAGTTCGGCCCGGCCCTGATACTTCGCGGCGCGCAGGAACGTCTCGTGCCGATCCTGATGACCGCACTGTGCGCAGGGCTTGCACTGGTGCCGCTTGTGATCGCGGGCGATAAGCCAGGTCACGAGATCGAGCATCCGATGGCAATCGTCATCCTCGGCGGCCTGATCTCGTCGACCGCGCTCAACCTGTTCCTAATGCCCGCGCTCTATGCCCGCTTCGGCAAGGATCGCTCGGCACCCGAGCCGGACCTTGCGGAGGCGGTGGCATGAAGCGGTTTGTTCCCCTCGCTGCCCTGATGGTGACCGCTTGCGCGACCACGTCCCCGCCTGCGGCAACTAAGATCGATCCCACGATTGCTGCCGGACCGTTCGCGAGCCTGCCGGTCGCCTCGATCGAGCCTGTGCCCGATGATTGGTGGCGGCTCTATGATGATCCTGTGCTTGACCGCTTGGTCGAAGCCAGCCTCGCGACCAATGCCGATCTCAGGGTGGCCTATGCCAATCTCGATGGCGCGCGCGCGGCGCTGCGTCAGGCGCAAGCCGCCCGGCTGCCTCAGACCACGATCGAGAGCAGTCTCGGCATCGACA
>CAXRCQ010000346.1:0-4688 GCA_964228845.1 Blastomonas sp. | reverse complement strand
CCATCGCCCTGGCCGAGCGCGGGCGGGCGCTGTCGAGCCCGAATCCCTCGGTCGGCTGCATGCTTGTCCGCGATGGTCGCGTCATCGGGCGCGGCTGGACGGCCCCCGGCGGCCGCCCGCATGGCGAGGCGATGGCGCTCGTTCAGGCAGCGGGCGCGGCGCGGGGGGCCACGGCCTATGTCACGCTCGAACCCTGTGCCCATGACAGCACGCGCGGCCCGGCCTGTGCCGATCTGCTGATCGCGAGCGGCGTGGCGCGCGTGGTCATCGGTTGCCAGGACCCCGACCCGCGCACCAATGGCGCTGGCATCGAGCGGCTCCGGGCGGCGGGGATCGCGGTCGAGACCGGCCTGCTGGAGAGCGAGGCGCGCGCCAGCCTCGCCGGTTTCCTCACCCGCCAGGCATTGGGCCGCCCATTCGTCACGCTCAAGCTCGCCACCTCGCTCGACGGGCAGATCGCGATGGCGGATGGATCGAGCCGCTGGATCACCGGCGATGCGGCGCGCGCGCATGCGCATGGCGAGCGCGCGCGGCATGACGCCATCCTGGTCGGAGGCGGCACCTTTCGCGCCGACACGCCTCGGCTCGACGTGCGGCTGCCGGGGTTGGAGCTACGCTCCCCGCGCCGCGTGCTGCTGAGCCGCATGGGCGATGCGCCGACGGGCTGGACCGGGATCGCCGCGCCCGAGGACATCGCAGCGCTGGAAGGCACCGACTGGCTGATGCTCGAGGGCGGGGCCGAGGTCGCCGCCGCGTTCCTGGCGCGCGACATGGTCGACCGGCTGCTGCTCTATCGCGCGCCGGTGCTGATCGGGCGCGGCATGGCGGCCTTGGGCGATATCGGCCTGACCGACCTTGCGAACGCGCATGACCGCTGGCGGCTCGACGATACGCGGCTGCTTGGCAAGGATCGGATGGAAAGCTACCAGCGGGTGCGCTGACCCGCCGCATCGAGGACCCATTTCATGTTCACAGGCATCATCACCGATATCGGCACCATCGATTCCGTCGAGCAGCGCGGCGACCTTCGTGCGCGCATTCGCTGCGGATATGACATGGCGGGCGTCGCGATCGGCGCGTCGATCGCCTGTTCGGGCGCGTGCCTGACCGTGACGAGCAAGGGCGAGGACTGGTTCACCGTCGATATTTCCGCCGAGACGGTGAGCAAGACCGCCGCCAACCGCTGGACGCAGGGCAACCGCCTGAACCTGGAACGCGCGCTGAAGATCGGCGACGAACTGGGCGGGCATATCGTCACCGGCCATGTCGACGGCGTCGGCCATGTCGCCGCACGCGAATCCGAGGGTGATTCGATCCGCTTCACCATCGCCGCGCCTGCCGCGCTCGCACCCTATATCGCGGCCAAGGGCTCGATCACGGTCGACGGAGTGTCGCTGACGGTGAACAGCCATGCCGACCAGAGCGACGGCACCGTGCATTTCGGCCTCAACATCATCCCGCACACATGGGAGATGACCACGCTGGGCGACTTGCAGCCCGGCGATCCAGTCAATCTGGAGATCGACGTGCTGGCGCGCTATCTCATGCGGATGAACGAGGCAAAATCGCTTTCGATGTGATTTTCTATTTTCGACTCACATTATGATGTGATACTGGGATGTCCGAAAGGATATTCCCATGTCTGCGCAACTGATCGAACGCATCGTCGAAATCATCGAGACCGGCCAGGAAAGCCGCGCCGGGCTGGCGCGCGCCGCCGGGCTGCACGCCAATTCGCTGCGCAAGCTGGGCGAGCCCGACTGGAACCCGACCGCCGAGACGCTCGGCAAGCTCGAGCGCTATCTCTCGCGCGATCCCGCCGGCGTCATGGCGACAGCGGAAGAGATCATCAACGAGGCGCGCAACGGCCGCATGTACATCCTGGTCGATGACGAGGATCGCGAGAACGAAGGCGATCTCATCATCCCCGCGCAGATGGCGACACCCGATGCGATCAACTTCATGGCCAAATATGGCCGCGGCCTGATCTGTCTCGCGATGACCAGGGACCGGGTCGAGCAGCTCGGCCTCAACCTGATGTCGCGCAACAACGGCACGCGGCACGAAACCGCCTTCACCGTCTCGATCGAGGCGCGCGAGGGCGTCACGACGGGCATCAGCGCGGCGGACCGGTCGCGCACCGTCACCGTCGCCATCGACCCCAGCAAGGGGCCCGAGGCGATCGTCACCCCTGGCCATGTCTTCCCGCTCATGGCGCGCGACGGCGGCGTGCTGGTGCGCGCAGGCCATACCGAAGCGGCGGTGGACGTGTCGCGGCTCGCGGGCCTCAACCCCTCGGGCGTGATCTGCGAGATCATGAACGACGATGGCACCATGGCGCGGCTCGACGACCTGATCGAATTCGCGCACATCCACGGCATGAAGATCGGCACGATCCGCGACCTGATCGCCTATCGCCGCCGCCACGACCATCTCGTCGAACGCCGCGCCGAAGCGCGCTTCACCAGCCAGCACGGCGGCGAGTGGAAGGCGATCGTCTTCTATAACAAGGCCGAGAAGAACGAGCAGATCGTGCTGCAAAAGGGCCATGTCGATCCCGACAAGCCCACGCTTGTTCGCATGCATGTGCTCAGCCCGTTCAGCGACATTTTCGGCGAGACAGGTGCGCGCTCGGGCGTGCTCGGCCGCGCAATGGACATTATCGGCCAGGAGGGCGCAGGCCTGGTCGTGCTGCTCAATCGGCACGGCATCAACAGCCTGAGCAACGCGGTTCGGATGAAATCGGGCGAGACAGTACCCGATATGGAAGAGCTGCGCGATTATGGCATCGGCGCGCAGATCCTCACCGAAATGGGCGTCAATGAGATGGAATTGGTGACCAATTCGCATCACAGCCTAGTCGCGCTCGACGGATATGGCCTGTCGATCGTCGGCGAACGCCCGATCCCGATGGACTGAACCCCGATGCGGCGGAGCTTCAGACGGTGAAGCTCTCGCCGCAGCCACAGCTTCCCTTGGCATTGGGATTGGCGAACACGAACCCGGCGGTGAAATCGTCCTCGACCCAGTCCATGGTCGATCCGATCAGATAGAGCACCGACCCGCCATCGACGTAGAAGGTGCCGCCGGGGGTCTCGATCTTCTCGTCGAACTTCACTTCCTCGGTGACGTAGTCGACCGAATAGGCCAGGCCCGAACAGCCCCGGCGCGGGGTCGACAGCTTCACCCCGATCGCCCCTTCGGGCGCGTTCGCCATCAGATGCGCGATGCGCGCCTCAGCCGACGGGGTGAGCGTCAGCGCAGCGGGACGGGCACGGGTGGTGGTGGTCATTTGTCTCTTCCTCACTTTACCCCTCTCCCCCACGAGGGAGAGGGTTGCGAAGACTTGGCAGCTTGCTGCCTAGTCGGAGCTGGGAGAGGAGGAAAATGCGCAACCCAGCGCACATCACCCTCATCCAACTTCGCCTAGCCTCGCTGATGCTCGGCAAGGCTTCGTATCCTTCTCCCCTCAAGGGAGAAGGTTTGGTAATTACAACATCCCCATTTCGAGCCGGGCCTCGTCGCTCATCTTGCCGGGGTCCCAAGGCGGGTCCCAGACCAGATTGACCTCGGCATCGGCGATCCCGGGGACCGAGCTGACCTGCATCTCGACCTCGCCCGGCATCGATTCGGCGACCGGGCAGTGCGGCGTGGTCAGCGTCATCGTGATGATCGCGTGCGCGTCGTTTACCTCGACGCCATAGATCAGCCCCAGATCATAGATGTTCACCGGGATCTCGGGATCGTAAATGCCCTTCAGCCGGTCGATCACCGCTTCATAGACCTCACCGCCCGGCTCGTTCGGAGCCTGACCCTGCGGCGTTTCCGCGAGGAAGCCATCGAGATAGTCACGGCGGCGGGGCTCTGTCGGCGCAGCGTCCTCGGCCACGTCCTGCACGCGCGCCTTGGGCGGTTTGGCCACTGCCTCGACCTCGTCGATCATGATCTTGCCCGTTTCTTCCATATCCATCACCCGAAAATCCTGCGGACCCGTTCCAGTCCCCGCACCAGGGCGGCGACATCCTCGCTGTTGCTGTAAATCCCGAAGCTCGCGCGCGCCGTCGCGGGCACGCCGAGATGATCCATCAGCGGCTGGGCGCAATGATGCCCGGCGCGGATCGCCACGTTCGCCTCGTCCAATATGGTGCCGATATCGTGGGGATGCACCCCCTGCATCGCGAACGAGAGGATGCCCGCACTGTCCTTCGGCCCGAACAGCCGGATGGCGTTGATGCCGGCGAGCGCGTCCTGCGCCTCGGCCACCAGCGCGCATTCGTGCGCATGGATCACCTCGACGCCAATGGCTTGCACATAATCGATCGCCGCCGCCAGCCCGACCGCGCCGGTGATATGCGGCGTGCCTGCCTCGAACCGCTGCGGCGGCGGGGCATAGCTGGTGCGCGCGAAGGTGACCCGGTCGATCATCGCGCCGCCGCCCTGCCACGGCGGCATCGCGTCGAGCAGTCCCGCCCTGCCCCAGAGCACGCCA
This sequence comes from Blastomonas sp., assembly GCA_964228845.1. GTDB lineage: Bacteria > Pseudomonadota > Alphaproteobacteria > Sphingomonadales > Sphingomonadaceae > Blastomonas. The sequence goes on along the minus strand of CAXRCQ010000346.1, from coordinate 199 downwards.
ATGCCGGTCGGGCCATAGAGCTTGTGCGCGCTGTAGACGTAGAAATCGCAGCCCAGCGCGGCGACATCGACGGGCAGGCGCGGCACCGCCTGGCAGCCATCGAGCAGCAGCAGCGCGCCAACCGCATGCGCCAGATCCGCTGCGCGCCGCGCATCGAGCACGCTGCCGAGCACGTTCGACACATGCGCGAGCGACACCA
>CAXRCQ010000345.1:0-8644 GCA_964228845.1 Blastomonas sp. | reverse complement strand
GACTTCCCGGCAAGCCGGGAAGTTTATCCTGAGCTGCTGGCTTGCCGGGAAGTCGAGGGACGTATGCGCTAAGGCTGCGGGCTGGGCGATGCCACATCAAACAGCACCCGTCCCACCGCATAGGCCGCGAGCGCACCTGCCAGCTGCGCCACGATGAACAGCGGCACATCATGCGGGGCGATTCCCGCAAAGCTGTTCGACAGCGACCGTGCCACCGCGATGGCCGGGTTGGCAAAGCTGGTCGAGCTGGTGAACCAGTATCCCGCGACGATATAGAGCGCGACCGCCGCCGGCACATTGTCCGGGCGGTATCGCACCGCGCCGAGGATCGTCAGCAGAAGACCGAAGGTGGCGACGAACTCACCCGTCCAGTGGCCGATCCCGGCGCGCGTCTTGGTGGAAAGCTGCAGGATCGGCAGGTCGAACATCAGATGCGTCAGCCAGATACCGATAATGCCTCCCGCCAGCTGCACGACAACAAAGGCCAGCGCCTCACGGCTTCCGATCTCTCCGCGCAGCCGCATGACGAGCGTCACCGCCGGGTTGAAATGCGCGCCCGAAATTGGCCCCAGGATCGTGATCAGTACATAGAGGATGGCCCCGGTCGCGAGCGTGTTGCCGAGCAGCGCGATCGCGACATTGCCCCCCGCCAGCGCCTCGGCCATGATCCCCGAGCCGACGACGCAGGCGAAGAGCAATCCCGATCCCAGCGCTTCAGCGATCAGCCGCCGCGTGCCCTGCCCCATGTGTCGCCCCCTCGAATCGCGCGTTTGCGCAGGACGCACGCTGGAACCAGCAGCGCAATGCGACAAGCTGAAACTGCAGGTCGCCGCACGGTAAACTTTTCGTCAACCAATTTGCCGCAATTTTGCCGCGATGGCTCCCCGCATCCTCTCCTTGCCCGTTCTGGCATTGGCCGCTGCGTTGCTTTTCGCCGTGCCGCAAGCGAGCGCGCAGGAGCCACTGCTGCAATGCGTGCCCTATGCGCGGCAGGTCAGCGGCATCCAGATCTATGGCGATGCGCATAGCTGGTGGCAGCAGGCAGCGGGCAAGTACGAGCGGGGACAGCGCCCGGTGGCGGGCGCAGTGATGGCCTTCACGCCCTATCGCTCGATGCAGCTTGGCCATGTCGCCACGGTGAGCAAGGTGCTCGACACGCGCCGCGTGCTGCTCGACCATGCCAACTGGTCGCCGATCAACGGTCGCAAGGGACAGATCGAGCGCAATGTGCTCGCCGAGGATGTATCAGCGGCGAACGACTGGAGCGAGGTGCGCGTCTGGTATGCGCCGATCGGAGCGCTGGGAACGACGCGCTATCCCGTTCACGGCTTCATCTATCCGCAGGGGCGTGCGCCCAGCCACTTGCAGACCCCGCCGGTGCAACTGGCGGCTGCCGATGCCAGGCCGGGCAAGCTCAGCCGCGAAGAGCGCAGGGCGCAGCGTCAGGCCGAGAAAGAGGCGAAACAGCGGCTCAAGCAGATCGAGAAGCAGCGCCGCGAATATGCGAAATATCTGAAACAGCAGGAAAAGGCGCGCAGGGCCAGCGCCCGGGCATCGGTCCCTGCCGTTCCGCGCCTCGAGACCGACCCGATTGCCGATCTGATCGCGCGCAACGGCGGCTAGAAGGCTCAGCCCGCCTTGGCGACCGGCGCGTTGTCACCCAGATCCTTGTACCAGGCCTCGACCGGACCGCTCAGCTTGAGCGTGAGCGGCTGGCCCTTGCGGTCCATCGTCTTTCCGGCCTGCACGCGGATCCAGCCTTCGGAAATGCAATATTCCTCAACATTGTTCTTTTCGACACCCTTGAAGCGGATACCGATGCCGCGGCCGAGCAGATCGGCATCGAAATGGGGGCTGCGCGGATTGATCGCGAGCCGGTCCGGCGGCACGTCCGCAGCGCCGGTGGCGGCGGCGGGGGTCTGTTCGGGGGTTTCCGGGGTCTCGGTCATACTGGGGTCCGTTCTGGCAAATTCGTGCCGCGCCTTTAGCCAGCCCTAGCGGACATCGCAATAGACCTGCCGGATGATCCCCCGGTCTAGCAGCGTCTGGAATAGCCGCGCCGCGCGAACCGGGCTGGAGAGATCGGCCACTTCGCCCCGGTCGTCGACCGCCGCGCTCGCATCGACCAGCCGCAGGATCGCCAGCGGATCGGTTGTGAGCACGCGTCCGCGGCGCGGTGTCGACGCGGCATTGACCCCGACCACGCGGCCCTGTTCATCAAAGGTCGGCCCGCCGCTGATGCCGCTCAAGGGACCATCGAAACTGGGCAGGCGCTCGCCCTCGGCCCATGCCAGGATCGGCTCGCTTTGCCCGCCCGGCCCGCCGCGCGCGGCATAGGCCGCGCCGAGATAGCGCGACACGACCACCGCCGGATTGCCAGCGGGAAAACCCATATGATAGCCGAATGCGCCTGGCTGTGGCAGCTCCTCGGTCAGCGCGAGCGCGAATTCGGGCAACGGCCCCTGGCGAATGACCGAGGCATCGGCCTCGCTGCTTTCGATGACATCGGTGATCGCATCGATGCCATCGTTCGCCACCAGCCCGATACGGTCGCAACCATGCGTCACATGCTGCGCGGTCAGCCAGGTCCCGTCGCGATCGACCGCAAAGGCGGTGCCCTGACTATCCTGTTGCGGCCCCGGATCGGCAATGACGAAGCTCTCGCGGATATCGGGCATCGGTCGGCGCGGGCTGCGCGGATCGAATTGCTCGACGCTCAAAGGCGCATCGCGCCAGTCCTCTTCATTGCCGCCGAACCATATGAAAAGCAGCACCGCGCCCAGTATCCAGGGCAGGCAGCCGCGTCGGTTCGAGGAGCTTGCCTTGCTCATGCCCGCCCCGGAGGACCGGAACCTTGTTCACCCTTGTGCATAATTGCGACGCTACCGCCGATCGCGACAGAATCAAGCGGGCCCGATGAATTAGGCTGACAGAGTGTTGCAGAGTGCTTCGGAAGTCTCAGTGGCTGCAACTTGATGAACATCTTTTGCACTTTCCATTAATGGCGCATTCATATGGCACAGACAGTGCAAATTTATGTGACATGTGCGCAACACTTAACAATCAAAACCGGTTTGGTTGGAACCGACTTGCGGGTTTGTAGGTTTGGCAAGCGTCTGAATACCAAAAAGCAAGGACGCGAAAACATGAAGACCCCCATCAAATTCTCGGCCATTTCGGCCATTGCCGTCGCGATGCTGACGACGCCCGCCTTTGCCCAGACGGTGAAGGAAGACACTGATTTCGACGGCGTCTATGTCGGCGGCCATTTCGGCTATTCGGCTCAGTCCAGCCCGCGCGGTGAAGGCGTGGTGTTCGACACCGATGTCGATGGCGACTATAGCGACAGCGTTCTGACCACAACCGGCGCTAACGCCTTCTCGCCGGGCTTCTGTCGTGGCTCGGCCAATGGCAACAATGCCGGTGCCGGCTGCCGCCAGGACCAGAACGGCATCGAATATGGTGTCCGCATCGGTGCCGACAAGCGCTACGGCAATTTCGTGCTCGGTGCGCTGGTCGAGGGCAGCAAGTCGGAAGCCAAGGATTTCGTGACCGCATTCAGCACGACCCCGGCCAACTACACCTTCACGCGTGAACTCGACTATGCCATCTCGGCGCGCGCGCGCGCGGGCTATACCCCGGGCGGCGGCATCCTGTTCTACGGCACCGGCGGTGTCAGCTATGGCCGCATCGACAACAGCTTCCGCACCTCGACCGGCGCGAATGCCTTCACCCCGCGCAACGGCAAGGACTGGTCGTGGGGCTGGCAGGCCGGTGGCGGCGTCGAAGCCAAGATCGCCAGCAACATGACGATCGGCCTCGAATATCTCTACAACACCTATACCAATGACGATTATGTCGTGAACGTGGGTCCGGGCACCGCGCCTGCCACCAATCCGTTCCTGCTGCGTTCGGGCCAGACCGACATGCGTCGCAGCGACCCCAATTTCGAATTCCACTCGATCCGCGTGACCACCGCGTTCCGCTTCTGATCGATGGATGATCGGTGAGAATGGCGGGGCTGCTCTGGCAGCTCCGCCATTTTTCTATCCCGCCACCGCGGCCGCGTTGAGGCTGGCCAGCGCGATCTTGGTCATGGCGAGGAAGATCGCGGCGGCAAGCTGATCCTCCTCGATCCGCTTGGACAGATTGCCGATCAGCAGATCGACCACGCGAAAGGCGATCAGTTGAAGGATCAGCGTCACGCTGCCCCAGATCAGCACATCCCATACATTGACCGAGGCTGCCAGGCAGAAGGCCAGAGGCAGCGCGAGCCCCAGCGCAGCTCCTCCCAGGGAGACCGCTGCCGAGACATTGCCAGCGCGGATCAGCGCAAACTCCTTGTGCGGCGTGATCCACATATAGAGCGCCAGCGCGAGCGCCCACGCGATGGTGGCCGTGCCCAGATGCAGCATGAAGATGGGCAGCCCGGCAAACAGGCTCTGGATTACGGGCGCGGGATCGGTCATGGCCGCAACTGTTGACCCGAAAGCGCGGAGCGATCAAGCCCGATCCGCACTCCCCCCAGCCAGGCTGATCCCATGCGCATCTGCATCCTCATCCCCGACGCCGCCGACCTGACACGCTATGATGACTGGCAGGACCAGGCGGTGATGATCGAGCCGTTGCTCGCTTACCAGGGCCTGACGGTCGAATGGCGCGCCTGGACCGACCCGGCACCGATCGAGGCCGATCTGGTGCTGCCGCTCATGGCCTGGGGCTATCACCGCGCACTGCCTCGCTGGTATGATCAGCTCGATCGCTGGCAAGGAACGCGCTTCCTCAACCCGCTCGACGTGCTGCGCTGGAATACCGACAAGCGCTATCTGCTCGAACTCGAGGCGCGCGGGATCGCGATCGTGCCGACGCGTTGTCACGAGCGGCTGGATGATACTGCGCTGTCCGGGGCACGCGCGGCCTTTGCCACCGACGATCTCGTGGTCAAGCCGCCGGTCTCGGCGGGCTCGGACCATACCTGGTTATTGCGCGATGACGCACCCTGCCCGGCTGAGGCGCTGGGCCGCACGATGCTGGTGCAGCCGATGATGCCGATGATCGCCAGCGAGGGTGAATTTTCGCTGTTCTGGTTGGCTGGGGAATTCGCGCACGCGATCCTCAAGCGCCCCAGGAGCGGCGATTTCCGCGTGCAGGGCCAGTTCGGCGGCCAATCGCAGGCGGTTCGGCCACCGGCGGCCGCGCGCGACCTCGCGCTGGCGACGCTAGGCGCGATCGATGCCGATCTGCTTTATGCGCGGATAGACATGGTCGGTGATGGAAGCGGCGGCTATGCGCTGATGGAGATCGAGCTGATCGAGCCATGGCTGTCGCTCGACCGTACCGCCGATGGCGGCCAGGCTTTCGCCGCCGCGATCGCCGCCGCCGCGCGCCAGCCAGCCAGCGCCGGTTAAGGTCGAGCGCGTCACAGGAGCCGCCATGACGATCTTCACCACCGCGCTGCTGCTCGCCGCCACCCAGGTCGGCCCCGCCGATTCCCAGGCCTTGCCTCCCCTGCCGCCTGCGGCGCAAAGCGAGGCACCGCGCCCCGGAACCAGCGCGCGGGCGTTCACGGCTCCCCTGGCCGACGAAGCGCGGTTCGACGCGTGCATGGACATGGCGACCGACGATCCATCGAGCGGCATCGTCGCGGCCAATGAATGGCTGATCGCGGGCGGCGGCTATTTCGCGCGGCATTGCCTGGGCTTTGCCTATGCCAAGGAAGGGCGCTGGGGCGCGGCTGCCGATGCGTTCGTCGATGCCGCACGCGATGCCGAACTGGCCCGCGACAAGCGCGCCGCGAACCTGTGGACCCAGGCAGGCAACGCGATGCTGGCATCCGGCGATGCCGACAAGGCGCTGACCTATTTCGACGCGGCGCTGGCGCAGGGCGTCGCGCAAGGGCTGTTGCTCGGCGAACTGCATCTCGACCGCGCCCGTGCGCTCGTCGTGGCAGGGCAGACCGACGCAGCGGAAATCGCCCTCGCCGAGGCGCACAAGCTTGCGCCCGAGGACCCACTCGCCTGGCTGCTCTCCGCGACGCTGGCGCGCCGGCTCGGCAAGCTCGACCGCGCGCAGGCAGACATCGATATCGCCGCGCGCCTTGCCCCCCGCGACCCCGAAGTCGCGCTGGAGGCAGGGAATATTGCTGCGAGCGCCGGCAAATATGACATCGCCCGCCGCAACTGGACCCAGGCGATCGAGATCCGCCCCGAAGGCCCGATAGCGCGCACCGCGCGCGGCCATCTGAGCGAACTCGACCGGGCCGAGGCGGAAAGCGCTGTGCCTCCCGCAACGCCACGACCCTCTCTACAGATTCAACCAGAAGAAGCCCTCCCCCTTGATGGGGGAGGGTTGGGTGGGGGTGATCTCTCCCGGTAATGACCGGTTCACGTCGAATGCGATGCAGCAACCCTACGCACCGTCACCCTCACCGCTGCGACTAGGTGGCAAGCCACCAAGTCTCGCTGCCTCTCCCATCAAGGGAGAGGCATGGCTGCAAGCGGAAGGACGAGCGACACCCCTCAATCCAGATAGAAGTCCACCGTCGTGACTACGCGGACCTTCTTGTAGGGCGTGTCGCTGACGCCCCAGCCGCCGCCGCTTTCGCCATCACGCGATTCGACCGAGAAATAGCCCTGGGTGGCGCTCTTGATGCCGCCGACATCGGTGCCGCTGTCCTTGGCGAACTGTTCGGCAGAGGCGCGCGCGTCCTTGGTCGCCTCGGCCACCATTTTGGGCTTGATGTCATTCAATTTGGTGAAGCTATACGCCATGCCCGATCCTTCCTCGAGCACGACGCCGCGCTTGATCAGATCGAACTGCCGCTTCACCGCCGCCTGCGCCTTCTTGATGTCGTTGGTGCGCAGCGACATGCGCTGGCGGATGGTGTAGGTGGTCGATCCGTAATTGTTGTTGAACTGCGACACATTTGCGCCGGTCGGCTGCAGCGCGTCGCCGTCAAAGCCGAGCTCGGTGAAGAAGCCGCGCAGAGCCTTGGTATCGGCGTCGATATCGTTCTGCGCGCTGGCGAGATCGTCGGCCTGGGCCGAATAGGCGATCGTCCAGGTGGCGAGATCCGCCGTCACGTCCTTTTCCGCGAGCCCGCGCACGGTGACCGACCGGTCCGCCTGCTTGGCGCGCAGCAAGCCATCGCCGAGCAGATAGCCGCCCGCGACCATGCCGATCGCCAGTATCCCGGCGCCGGCGAGAAACACATTGTCGCGCACCCAGCCGCGCCTGCTCGATCCGTCCGATCCCCCACCATCAACCATGTCCGAAAGTCCTTCCAATGCGTTGCGCGCCGCCTATATCTGCGGGGCACATCCACCCCCGACGACACGATGGATCGATTAGCCGAGCTGCGATGAACCGTGTCTTAACTGCGATGAACTGAGGCAAGTATAATGACCAGATATCTCCACACGATGATCCGCGTCACCGATCCCGACGCGACGATCAGATTTTTCGAGCTGATCGGCCTCAAGGAAACGCGCCGCTTTGACAGCGAGCAGGGCCGCTTCACGCTGATCTTTCTCGCCGCCCCCGGCCAGGAGGGCGTTGCCGAGGTCGAGCTGACGCACAACTGGGACCCGGAGGAATATAGCGGCGGGCGCAATTTCGGCCATCTCGCCTATCGCGTGGAGAATGTCTACGAGACCTGCCAGCGGCTGATGGATGCGGGCGTCACGATCAACCGTCCGCCGCGCGACGGGCATATGGCGTTCGTCCGCAGCCCCGACGGCATTTCGGTCGAACTGCTGCAGGAAGGCCATCTCGAGCCCGCCGAACCCTGGCTGTCGATGCCCAATACCGGCAGCTGGTAAGCCGCTGGCAAGGCGCGGCGGGCTGGGCTATACTGGTACCCTTCGGGGGCCGAAGACCAGGATGAAGACCATGCGCAACATGCCCATCATGCTCAGCCTTGCCGCGCTCGCCTGCGCCACCCCGTTGGTCGCATCGGACAGCCGCGACGCAGAGATCCGCGAGCGGACCGCTGCGGCCATCGCCAATCTCGACGAACGCGGCCGGAAGGTCGCAAAATTGTATCTCAAGGACCGCGTGGCGGGCGACCCCGTCTCGTGCATCCCCCGCACCCGCCTGCGCCGCTCGACCGCTGCCAGCGATGACGTGCTGCTCTATGACGATGGTTCGGTGGTGTACGTCAACACGCCGTATCTCGGCTGCCCGCGCGCGCGCGACAACACGATGATCTCGCAGACCCCGATCGGCCGCCTGTGCTCGGGTGATATCGTGCTGGTGCAGGATCTGCGCATCAACGTACCCCTGGGCAGCTGCGCGCTGAGCGAGTTCGTGCCGTACCGCAAGGTGAAGAGCGGGGGCTGATCGGCCTCTGGCCCACCCCGGTTCAGCAAGCTGAGTGACTTCTGGCCCGCCCCGGTTCAGCAAGCTGAACCTGCCCCTCCCGCATGCGGGAGGGGAGAGAGATGGCACTAAATCTCTCCCCTCCCCGTGGGGAGGGGTGCCCGCAGGGCGGGCTGGGGTTGATGGGAGGTAGGGAGGATGAAACAACAGCAGAAATTCTCACGAAACACCGCCCGCGCCCGCAGCCTCCGCAACAACGCAACCATCAGCGAAAAACGCCTTTGGCTCCACCTGAACAAGCGCCAGCGCCAAGGTTTTCGCTTTT
>CAXRCQ010000344.1:0-15898 GCA_964228845.1 Blastomonas sp. | reverse complement strand
CTGGCCGATCCGCGCGATCCGGACCTGCAGCGGCGGCTCCACCTGAAGATCAAGGTCCGGGAGAGCTTCCGCCCGGTCGCGCCCGCCGTGCTTGCCGAAGATGCCGGCGAGTGGTTCGATCTCGCGGAGGAATCGCCCTATATGCTCGTCACGGCCCCGGTCGCCGAAGCCCATCGAACGCCGCCCCCGGAATACAGGGCGAGCCTGGCCAACGGCCTGTCCAAGCCGCTGTCAGATATCCCCGCCGTCACCCATGTCGATTTCTCGGCGCGCGTCCAGACGGTGTCCGAAGAGGGCAATTCCCGATTTCACTCGCTCTTGCGGGCGTTCAAGGCGCGGACGGGGTGCCCGGTGCTGGCCAATACCAGCTTCAATATCCGTGGCGAACCGATCGTGCTGACCCCACAAGACGCGTTTCGCTGTTTCATGGGCACGGATCTCGACATGCTGGTGGTCGGCAATTGCATTCTCGACAAGGACCAGCAGGACCTTGGCCTGGCAAAGTCCTATGCAGGAGAGGTTCCGCTTGACTGAATCCACTGGAACCCATGCCGAGGGCGCGCAACAGCCGCGCAGGTCACGCTGGGCGCGTTACAGCCTGCTGGCCGCGCAGGGGCTGATCGTGCTGATGCTGTTCGATGGCTTTATCGACCTGTCCTATCCGATTGCGCGCAAGGCCTGGCATGCCGTGAAGCCCTCGTCGGTCGTCCAGTCGGACCGCGCGGCGGGCTGGTCCGATTATCGCACGCGCTATGTCGCAGGGCTTGGCACCATTGCCGAACCGGTATCGGGGCCGGGCCTGCATGTCGACGGCTTGGGCGTTCGCGCGACCGGAAACCCCGGCCGAAGCGGCGCGCGCGGTGTGATGCTCGGATCGTCCCAGGCCTTTGGGCATTATGTTGCCGACGACGCGACGCTTGCTGCGGCGATCGAGCGTCGGCGCAAGGATGTGACCGTGACCCTGATCGCCGGGCCCGCACGCACCGTTGCCGAGAGCATGATGAACTGGCAGCACGTGGCGGCCAGGGTCGACGCACCCGACTTCGCCCTGTTCCTGTTCAGCAATATCGAGCTGTATCAATCCTGCCAGCCGCAGATACCTCCTCAGGAGCCATCCGAACACAAGCCCGCGATCGTCTCGATCCCTGTGCGCCGACTGAACAATTCCTGGCCAGCTCCGGTGGAATTCCCCTGCGTGAAGCCGGAGGCGCGCGCCGCTGTGGTCGAGCGAGCGCTGTACGAACTGCGCGGCGCGATTGCATTTGGCCGCGCGAGAAATCCGCATTTTGTCGTGGTAATTGCCCCCTTGATGTACGGAAACAGGTCCAATGCCAGCCGGTTTCGCGCCGAGCTTGATCCGACATTCGTCAAGAGCATCGACCTCGCCATAACCGAGTTCCGCACACGGCTCGCCGCCGAGAATCTGCCGGGTGTGATCGATATGTCGGCCGCATTCGATGGCAAGGGAAATGCCTATTTCTCGGACAGCGCCAGCCATTTCAGCCGGGCCGGTGCAGAGCATCTTGCAGGCGAACTGCTCAAGCGCCTGCCTGACGATTTTTTCGGCGCTGATGGCCTAGGGGCTGGCAAGCGGCTTGCAGAGCCGAAGGACCCGCAAGTCCGCATTCCCGCCAGGCGTCAGCCAGCAAAGAGCTGATCGTCGACCCCCGCCGAGGCGCTGTCAGATCGCTCCTCGCACCGGTAACCCTCGCTCACGCCGCCTGCGCCCTGGCATAATAGCCATAGCCGCCGATCACTGCGTAGCACAGGGCCGGCAGCAGGAGCGCCAGGCCAAGATTACCGGTCATGTCAGCAAGCGCTCCGGTGGCGAGCGGGATCACCGCGCCGCCGAAGATCGCGATGTTGATTATCCCCGATCCGTCGGCAGCGCGCGGGCCGAGCTGTTCGGACGCGAGGCTGAAAATGGTCGGGAACATGATCGCGTTCATGAGACCGATGGCGAGCAGGCTATAGCCTGACACCGCACCCTGCGTGCTGGTGGACACCGCGATCAGCGCGATCGCTCCGACCGCCACCGCCGCGAGCAGCTTGCCGGGCGCGATGAAGCGCATCACGCCCGATCCGATGAAACGCCCGACCATCGCACCGCCCCAATATAGGCCGATCAGCTTGCCTGCGGCCTGTTCGGGCAGCGCCATGACATGCGCCTGCATCAGGTAGTTGACGATCAGCGAGCCGATCGAGACCTCGGCACCGACATACAGGAAGATGCACAGGGCACCGAACCCGAAACGGGGGCGCCCCAGCAGATCGAACCCGGCGAGGCCGCTGCTCGCCTCGTGCGTTTCGCCTTTCAGCCGGTTGCGGAACATCCAGACCACGGCCGCGACCACGGCAATCGCGGCGGCGATACCAAGATAGCCGTTCACGATCGCCTGGCTTTCGGCGGTGCGATAGGCATCGAGCGCAGGTCCCGAAAGCTGGTCAGCGCTCATCGATGCGAGGCTGCCCAGTATCAGGGCGGAGCCGACGATCGGGAACACGGTTGTGCCCAGCGAATTGAACGCCTGGGCGAACGTCAGGCGGCTATGCGCGGTCTGCGGTTGGCCCAGCATCGAGATCAGCGGATTGGCGACGACCTGGACGATCACCACCCCGCTCGCCAGCACGAACAGCGCGAACAGGAACAGGCCATAGGTGGCGTTGCGCGAGGCCGGGATGAACAGCAGGCAGCCCAGCATCATCAGCAGCAGCCCGCACACCGCGCCGCGCATGTAGCCGACCTTCTTGACCAGTTTCGCGCCGGGGATACCGATCAGCAGATAGGCCGTGAAGAAGCAGAACTGCACCAGCATCGCCTGGGTGTAGTTGAGAGTGAACAGCTCCTTCAGCTTGGGAATGATGACATCGTTGAGGCTGGTAATGCCGCCAAAGATGAAGAACAGCCCGAAGACGAAGAGCCTCAGCTCGGGCGCATCGACATGCCCGCCCGCGTCTCCCGGTTTGCCATTCATGCTCTGCGGTGCAAGCGCCATTCAACCATCCTCGCCCAGTTGCGGGTCCGGCGCCCGCATCTTCATTGGTCCATTCCGCGCTGCCATGGCGCGCAAGTCCTCACGCATAGAGCATTTCTGCTCATGGCCAAGCGCTGTTCTCCATCGCGCGGCAGGCGGGGCAGCCGAGGCTGCTGCCAGTGCCGACGCGATGGAGGAAAGATGCTGCGATCCGATCGCCCTGTATCAGAAATCGACGCGGAACCGCACGCCATAGCTGCGCGCGTCGTTGAGGAAGCGGATGTTGAGCGACGATCCGACCAGCGCCTTTTGCGACACCTCCTCGTTGAGGAAGTTGCTCGCCCAGGCCTCGATCCGGTAGTTCCCGACCGTATAGCCCATGCCGAGATTCAGCGTCGAGAAGCCCTTCTGACGGTCGGGGAAGCCCGCCGCCAGCGAGGTCTGCCGCGTGCCGTCGAGGAAGACGATATCGTCCTCGTTGAACTGGCTGAGGAAATAGGACGAGCGATAGTTGAGCAGCGCCTGCCAGTCGAACCGGCCCGGCCCCGCCTGGAAGGACTGGGAGAGCCGCGCGCTGATGTTGACCTTCGAGGCCAACGGCAGGCGGTTGCCGACCAGGCTGATCAGCGGCGAATTGCCGCCTGCACCGAAATCCTGCGCGCGCGCATCGGCCACGGTTCCGCGCGTGATCTTGGTATCGAGGAACGCCGCGTTCAGATCGACCGCGAAATTGCCCGGCAGCTTGAACCGCAGCTCGGCCTCTGCACCGTAAATCCGCGACGCGCCGATATTGCGGTTGACCAGCGAATAGCCGTTGCACACCGGCGGCGCCTGGGTCGTATCGAGATTGATGCAGGTGAGGTCCTGGAAGACCTGGTTGTTGTAATCGTAATAGAAGCCGGTGAGGTTGAACACCGCCGGGCGGTTGAACAGGTCGAACGCGTTGCGGCTACCGACCTCGTAGACCAGCAGATCCTCCGGGCGGAACTCTTCGGGAATGGTCGATCCGTTGAAGCTGTCGTTGAAGCCGCCCGATTTGTGCCCGGTCGACACCTTGGCATAGAGCATGTGGTCGTCATCGATGTCGAATTCCACGCCCACGCGCCAGTCGATGAAATCGAACTTGGCGTGGCCGATCTGCTGGCCGGGAATGGTGAGGTTCGCATAGCTGAAGCCGCCATTGGTACCCGACGGATTGACGGCGGGGCAGTTGACGAAGCCATTGTCGATATCGGGCCGATCGATACAGGTGCCATTGGGGTTGGTGCCGTTGGCGATCGATCCGATCTGCGCGATCAGCGTGTCGCGCAGGCCCGGACGGGCGATGCCTTCGATCAGGAACTGCGCCTGGCCCTGCGGCGTGGTGATGTTCGACACGTCGAAATTGGGCCGGTCGAGCAGCGCCGGACGGAAGCCTTCGGTGCCGACGCGCGTCGCGAAGCAGCAATCGAAATTCTCGCCGCCCAGCGTCAGCGCCCAGTTGCCGCCAATGCCGAAGCGCGACTTCTTCTCTTCGGTATAACGGATACCCGCGATCAGCCGCAGCCGGTCGGCCACGTCATAAGTGCCGTCGGCATAGAAGGCGAAGCTTTCGCCCTTCACCTCGGGCATGACGAATTCGGTCGCCGAATAGCAGCAATAGCCACGATCGGCGAGCGCGAGATAGCCGACCGCCTGGTCCTCGTTGAAATAGAAGCCGCCCAGATTCCAGCGGAACGGCTGGTCCTCGTTGGCGAAGAGGCGGGCTTCATAGACCTGGCTCTTCGACTTGGTCTGCCAGAAATTGCCCGAGAAATTGTCGTACTGGACCGCCGACAGATCGCGGCCCGGGAAGTCGATACCGTCGCTCGAGGCGTTGACCTGATAGAAATCGACCGAGCGATAGCTGCCGGTCAGTTCCGCGCCGAATGTGCCGAAATCATAACCGATCTTGCCCTGCACGCCCCAGAGCTCGTTGGTCATGTCGCCCTGCAGCCCGCGATAGACGACGTCCTTGAGGTTGAGCTTGTCGGGCCTCAGGCCGGTTGCGGCCACCGCGCTGAAGATGTTCGCGCCGGGATAGCCGGTGCCGGTTTCCTTGCCGTAATCGCCGACGATCGAGATGCTGAGGCGCTCGCTCGGCTCCCAGAGGAACGAGAGGCGTCCGGCGTAATTCTCTTCGAGGCCTGCGGGCTTGAGCGTGTTTGCAGGCGCGCCGGTCGAGACATTGTTGAAGCCGTAATCGCGGTTGATGTAATAAGCCGCGGCCCTGAGCGCGGCGGTGCTGCCCAGCGGAACGTTGATCGCGCCTTCCGCCGCATAGGACGAGCGGTTGGACACTTCCGCCTGCGCATAGCCGCCGAACTGGCCGAGCCTCGGCTTGGCGGTGATGATGTTGAGCGTGCCGGCCAGCGCGTTGCGGCCATAGAGCGTGCCTTGCGGCCCCTTGTTCACCTCGACGCGTTCGAGATCGTAGAACATCAGGCCCAGCCCGCGCGGACGCGGGATATAGGTGCCGTTGAGATGCGGGGCCGCACCGGGATCGCCAAGCTCGGTATTGTTGGCCGAACCGACGCCGCGGATGAAGATTTCGACATTGCCTTCCTGGTTGGCGATGCTGAGCCCCGGCACGGCGAGCTGCAACTGGCGCAGCTCGACAATGCCGTCCTGACGCAGCTGTTCCGAACCCAGCGATTGGACGACGCCCGAGACGTCCTGCGAGTTTTCCTCTCGACGGTTGGCGGTGACGATGATTTCCTGCTTGTCACGCTCTGCACCGTCGGCACTGCCGTCCTGCGCATAAGCGGGCAGTGCCGCCGTGGTCGACAAAAGGCCGAAAAGCACGGCACCCGTGAAGCTGTTCCTGTTCATGATTTCCTCCCTGATCCTGATCTTATTTGCATTGAATGACGGGTCCGGTCGGCGAGACGATCTTCGCCGAGGACATGACGATTTCCAGCTTGCCCGAAGTGGCGATGCTGAGCGGCGTATCGACGCGGGTCATGTCGACCCCCGCCTTGGCAAAGCAGCTCAAGGGCAATGCGATGCGGGTCCATTTGCCGGTCTGTGCGGCGGCAGTGAGCATGGGGGCGAGCGGGAATCCGCCAGCACACTGCGCGCCGCACCCCATGACCAGGCTGACATCAGCCGTGGGCGGGGTATCGACCCTGAGCTCGATTTCGAGCGCGAGCTCGCCGTTCGACTGGCGCGAGAGGTCCTCCGCCTCGCCCATCACGATTGCGGCGACGGCAAGTCCTGCACCTGTCCAGCGCAGCCGTACCGAATCTTCCTGTGCGATGCGGTCTGCCGCGCGCGCCTCGATCAGGTCGGGACCGGGATTGGTCGAAAGCGCACCCGGCGGCCCGATCAGCAACCGACGGCCCGCGCCCGGCTTGCCCGCCGCGAACAGCACGCCCGGATCGGCCGCAGCAACGCTCGCGCGCACCTCGGGCAGTGACGCAAGATCGCCCTTGTCGGCGAGCGTCAGGCCGAAGCCATAGGGGAAGAGCGGATCATAATCGGCATCGCCGACATTGACTGCGGTCTGATCGCTCGCTTTCGGCCAGCTATAGGGCAGCTTGCCGCGGAAATCCGCCTTGCCCAGCAGCATGTCCGCCACGCCGCCGCCTTCCGATCCCGGCAGCCACGCCGCGACGAACGCATCCGAGGCATTGAGGAACGGGTTGACCCACATCGCCCGGCCCGAAAGGAAGACCGAGACGGTGGGAATGCCCGCTGCCTTGAGCTTGCGCAGCAGCGTGAGCGATTTGGCATCGTCATAGCCGATATCGGGCCGGTCGCCCTGGAACTCGGCATAGGGCTCCTCGCCGAACACCACGATCGCGACATCGGGCTTGGCCGCAAAGCTGCCATCGGGCGAGAGGGTTGCGATGCCCCCTGCGGCCCTGACCTGCTCGTCAATGCCTTCCCAGATCGACTGCGCATTGGGAAAATCGCTGCGCTTGGTGCCCGTGCCCTGCCAGCTCAAGGTCCAGCCGCCGGTCTGCTTGGTGAGGTTGTCTGCACCGTCGCCCGCGACCAGGATTTTCGCGCCGGGCTTGAGCGGCAGGATGCTTCCGGCATTCTTGAGCAGCACCAGCGATTCGCGCACCGCCTGCCGCGCCAGCGCGCGATGTTCGGCGCTGCCCAGTAGCTCGAACCGTCCGCCATAGGGGCGTGCCGAGGGCTTGCCCGCCTCGAACAGCCCAGCGCGCAGCTTGACGCGCAGGATGCGGCGCACCGCATCGTCGAGCCGCGCCATCGGCAGCGTCCCGTCCTTCGCGTGCGCCAATGTCGTTCGGTACAGCTCCTTCCAGCTATCGGGGGCCATGTACATGTCGAGCCCTGCCACGGCAGAGG
The DNA here is from genome assembly GCA_964228845.1 of Blastomonas sp. Classification (GTDB taxonomy): domain Bacteria; phylum Pseudomonadota; class Alphaproteobacteria; order Sphingomonadales; family Sphingomonadaceae; genus Blastomonas. The sequence continues at coordinate 8,585 of CAXRCQ010000344.1, read as the reverse complement.
CGGCACAATCGGTCGCGGTGCAGCCCGCCACCTGGCCATGGCCGTTCCAGTCGCCGACCAGAAAGCCGTCGAAATTCCACCGTTGCTTCACGACATCGGTGAGCAGCGAGCGGTTGCCGTGCATCTTCACGCCATTCCAGCTCGAGAAGCTGACCATCACCGATTGCACCCCGGCATCGAGCGCGGGCAGATAGGGCGGGCTGAACAGATCGCGCAAGGACGCCTCGGCCATCTGCGCGTCGCCCTGGTCCTTGCCGCCATGTGTGCCGCCATCGCCCAGGAAATGCTTGGCGGTGGCGATGATATGCGGGCCACGCAGCCAGTCGGAATCGCCGACCTTGCCCTGCAGCCCCTCGATCAGCGGCGCGGCATAGCTGGTCGCGATCTCGGGGCTCTCGCCAAAGCCCTCATAGGTGCGGCCCCAGCGGTCGTCGCGCACCACCGCGAGCGTCGGCGCGAAGGTCCAGTCGAGCCCGGTGACGCGCATCTCGATCGCGGTCGCCTCGCCGATGCGGCGCACCAGTTCCGGGTTCCGCGCGGCCCCCAGGCCGATATTGTGCGGAAACAGCGTCGCGCCGACGACATTGTTATGCCCGTGCACCGCGTCGCTGCCCCAGATGATCGGGATGCGCGGCAGCTTGCCATTGGGCTTCATCGACGCGGCGTAGAAGGCATCGGCGGCGGCAAGCCAGTCCTTCGCGGGCGCGTTGTAGCGATTGCCGGGGTCCGAATTGCCGCCGTTCAGCACCGAACCCAGATGGTAGCGATAGACATCGTCGGGCGTGACGCTGGCAATATCGGCCTGGATGATCTGCCCGACCTTCTGCTCGATCGACATTGCGGCGATCAGTTGATCGATCCGGCGTTCCATCTCGGGATCGGGAGCCAGTTTCGATTCGCGCTGCGGCCATAGCTCGGCATGGGCTTCGGCGCTGGCGGTCGCGGTGGCAGACGACGTGTCCGCAGCGGCCGACAGTGGCGCGATCCCGAGCATCAGCGGCCAGGCAAGCGCCGCGAGCGACGCCGAACGCAATACGGAAACAGCCCCACGCGGCACAATCATCACCCCTCCCATCCTGTCGGCGCTTCCAACGCCTGACAACGTTTACCGAATCTCGGTCAACGTTTACCGCCTTCCATCGACACAAGTCAAGAGAGACGCTAAGGGGGTTTGTCGCATCTGGCCTGGGGGGATTCACGGGCCATCCAACCGGCTGGAGGGGACGATTTCAAAGCGCACCACGATCGTCGATATCGCCAGGGTCGCCGGGGTGACGCCCAAGACCGTCTCGCGCGCGCTCAACAACGCCCCCCATGTCAGTGCCGCCGTGCGGCAGAAGGTCAAGGAGGCCGCCGAGGCGCTCGATTATCACCCCAATCTGGCGGCGCAGAGCCTGATCGCGCGCCGCTCGTTCCTGATCGGGCTGACCTATGAACGGCCGAGCCCCAGCTATGTCGTCGAACTGCAGAACGGCGCGCTCAGCCGGCTCGACGACGGGCGCTACCGGCTGGTGGTGCTGCCCTTCGCGCATGTCGCCAGCCGCCCCGAAGAACTGGGCAAGCTGCTGCTGCGCGCCGGGCTCGATGGCGTGCTGCTCGCGCCGCCCGCCTGCGACCAGCCGCTGCTGCTCGACATGCTCGAACGCCAGCGCCTGCCCTATGCGCGGATCACCCCGCATCGCGATCTGGGTCGCGGGCTGGTGGTGGCGATGGACGAGAGTGCCGCTGGCCATGCGGTTGCGACCCATATGCTGGCGCTGGGCCATAAGCGGATCGGCATCATCCTGGGCGATCCCTCACACGCTGCGAGTATCGGACGTCTTGAGGGCTATCGCCGGGCCTTTGCCGAGTCAGGCCTCGGAATCGACGACGATCTGATCGTGACCGGCGATTTCACCTATGCGATCGGCTATCAGGTCGCGCGCACGCTGCTGTCCGGACCCAGGCGCCCGACCGCGATCCTCGCGCAGAATGACGACATGGCGGTGGCGGCGATCGCGGCTGCGAGGGAAATGGGCCTGTCGGTTCCGCAGGACCTGTCGGTCGCAGGCTTCGACAATTCGGAAGTGTCGCGCACCGCATGGCCCCCGCTGACCACGGTCAACCAGCCGGTCGCGCAGATGGCCTGGGATGCCGCCGACCGGCTGATCGCGATGCTCGATGGCAAGGGCGAGCCCGAGGTGCCTCAGCGGCGCGACCATTCCCACGAGCTGCTGGTCCGCGCCTCCACCGCCGCCGCGCCAGCCGGCTGACAGTACCGCTATTCGCGTTCCAGAGGCGGCTGCGCCTGCTCGATCAGCTCGCGCGCCTGTTCTGCAAACCATTGCCCCGCCGCCGGAGCCTTCACCCCGCGTTCGGGATCGTTCGGCCCGGCAGTGCCGCGCAGGCATTCGCCGTCCGACTCACCCGGCACCTTGATCCAGAGAAAGCCGTCGACATGGGGCTCGCGCGTGACCAGCGTCGGTCGGCGTCCCAGCCCTCGGGCCGGCGGGTTGCACCAGACTTCGGCATCGCGATAGCGCCCGGCGGGCGGGCTCCACGAGCCCTGGCCGTTGCGGCTGGTATCGATCAGTGCGCGCTTCTGCGTCCCCGGCGATCGCTTGAGGCCGGCTTGCGCAAACAGCCGGTCATAGGCGGCGTCGATCCGCTTGCGGTTGCTCGGGCTTTCAAAGCGCAAGGCCGAGAACTGGCTGGGGCAGGCGCGTGGATCCAGCCCGCCCTGCGTCACCAGCGCGATGCAATCGCTGACCCAGCGCGCATAAGGCACGACGCGCGCATCGCTCTCGAAATTGGAAACGTTGAGGAAGAAGCCCGCGACCTTGCCGATATCGGCGCGGATAAGGCGGCTGGCGATCTCGCCGGGCGCAAGCCAGCTGCTGCCGGTGCCGTCGAGATAGACGCGCGCTCCGGGCAAAGCCGCCAGGATGGCGACCGCGCCGCGCAACTGGTCGTAGCGACGTGCTGCGGCCGCCTCGTCCTGACCTTCGGGTCGGCATCCTTCGAGTTCGCCCGCGAGATCGCGGTGCCAGGGAATGACGCCGAGGCCATCGGGCTCGAGCACGATGATCGCCTGACGATCACCCACCCCCCTCGCGAGCCCGGCAATCCAGGCGAGATACGCCTCGCCATCCGCCGCCCCGCCTGCCGAGTAGAGCGCGCAGTCGCGATAGGGAATGTTATAGGCGACCAGCACCGGGATCTGCCCTGCCGCCGCCGCGCGCTGCGTGACATCGCGCGCTTCGGCTTCGACCGTCGCGGGCGTGCCATGCGCGAGCCAGGTCGCAGAGGGAATGCGTGCGAGCAGCAATGCATCCTCGCGCGCCTGTCCCTCCAGCCCTTGCGCCGCCTCGACCGTCGTGCTGCGGTCATTGACAAACAGCGTCAGCGGTTTGGCCGCCGCCAGCGCAAGCGTCATCGGGACCAGCACCGCCAGCGCAAAAGCGATAGATTTCAATCGCATAACCAATCCCGAAATAGTTTCAGCCCTCGCGCGCGAGGATCGCGACATCGAGCGGGCAAATCAACCGGGGTGTTGAGAACGGCTGTCCGCGTCGGCGAGATCAGCCCGAAAGACGCGGGGTACGCGGAGTGCGCGCGCGCATCGCGATGACCAGCCCGATCATGCCGAGCGCCGCACCTGCCGCAGCGAGCAGGCTCCAGCGATAGCCTTCGAACAGGGTCGACAGCACCATTGCCACGACGGGCACGAGCACGCTGCTATAGGCCGCACGCGCCGCGCCGATATCGCGGATCAGCGCGAAATACATCGGGAAGGTCACCACCGAGCCCAACAGCCCCAGATACACGATCCCGCCGAGATAGGCGGGGCGGCTTTCGAACACCGGCGCGCCATAGAGCGCCCAGGCGAGCACCGCATTGCCGAGCGCGCCCCACAGCATCGCCCAGGCGAGCAACGACAGGATCGGCATCGCCTTCACCCGCTCGGCCGATTGCATGACATTGGCGATCGAGGCGCACAGGATCGCGCATAGCGCCAGCCCCAACCCCTTCATCACGTCGGAAAGATCGGCGGGCATGGCGCGATATTCCTGCACGAACAGCAGCGCGATGTCCGCCAGTGCCACGGCTGTGCCGAGAATGAACCCGCCCGCGATGCGCGCGCCCAGGAAGATGCGCGAGAGCAGCGCATTGGGCACCATCAGCATCGCGAACAGCACCGCGAGCAGGCCCGAGGTGATGTACGCTTCGGACCGGTAGACGAAATTGAAATTGGCCGAGAACTGGAACAGCCCCAGCGCAAGCGCGATCAGTTGCCCTTGAAGATCGAGCCGGAGCGGCGCCTTGCGCCACCAGGCGAGCGCAAACATGCCGATCGCCGCCACGCCGAAACGATAGCTGACCGACCAGGTCGGCGGCACGCTGGAAATCTGGTCCTTGATGACAAGCCAGGTCGAGCCCCAGATCAGCGAGACAAGCAGGAACGGCACGAGCACCCGTGCCGAGAGCATCGACGGCTCCTCGTGCGCATCCGGCGCGGCGGCGGGCGCGCTGCTCGCCATCAGAGCGCGGCGATGGCAGCGGCGAGCGGGGCGACGGTCTCGGCGTCCTGATCCCAGGCGGTAACGAAACGCGCTTCGCCGCCCTCTTCGGTCATCTCGCCCCAGTCGTAGAATTCGAAACCCTGCGCGCGCAGCGATGCCGCCTCGGCAGCGCTCAGCTTCACGAACACCTCGTTCGCCTCGACCGGATAAAGCAGCCGATCGCCCGCCGCCTGCGCAATTGCCTGCGCGCCGGCATTGGCGGCGCGGGCATTGGCGAGCCAGAGATCATCCTCCAGCATCGCCAGCAGCTGCGCCGCGAGGAACCGCCCCTTGGACTGCAACTGCCCGGCACGCTTGCGCAAATAGGGCAGCTCGCGCGCGAGACAATTGTCGAACACGATGATCGCCTCGGCATTCATGCCGCCATTCTTGACGCAGCCGAAGCTCAGCATGTCGACGCCCGCGCGCCAGGTGACATCCCCCGGGTGCACGCCGGTCGCAGCGATGGCATTTGCGAAGCGCGCGCCATCCCTGTGCAGCTTGAGGCCGCGCGCCTTGCAGACCTCGCCGATCGCGGCGACCTCTTTCGGCGTGTAGGTCAGGCCATATTCGCTGGCATTGGTGATCGAGACGGCAGCGGGCTGGACCTGGTGAACATCGTCGCGGATCTGCCCCGCAACGCGCGCCACCTCGTCCGCGCTCAGCTTCGCCCCCTCGCCATCGGCCAGGATCAGCTTGGCACCGTGCATGAAAAAGCCCGGCGCGCCGCACTCATCCTGCTCGATATGCGCCATTTTGTGGCAGATCACGCCCTTGTGCGGCGGACACAGGGCAGAGAGCGCGAGCGCATTGGCCGCCGTGCCGGTCGCTACCCACAAGGCCCTGACCCGGGTGCCGAACAGCTGGCTGAACCGGTCGTCGAGCGCCTGGCTCAACGCATCGCCGTCATAAGGCGAATCGAGCTGGTTGGCAGCGGCGATAGCCTCCATCACGCGCGGATGGACGGCAGCGGCATTGTCGGAAAAGAACTTCATGGCCGCGTGTGGTAATGCCGCGCGGGCCAAGGTCAAGCCGCTGCAAGGTCAGAACCGGCGGTTCCAGCTCAGCGCGAAGGAGAGCCCGTCATCCTGCACGTCGCGGCTGCCGGTGATCGGCGCGTCGATCAGCGCCGCGCCATAGGTCAGCCGCGCCGAGAGCGAAGGCGAGGGCGTCCAGGCGAGCGATGCACCGATGCTGGCCAGCTCGCCCGGTTGCGGCTGGAAGGCGCGGGTTGCGTTGCGCATCACCGCACCATCGGCGAAGACCGAGGGGGTGAAATTGCCCCAGCGCAGCCCCAGGGCACCGACCGCGCCCGATCCGATCGTCACCGGCCGCGCCAGCTCGACCGACCCGATCACGCCGCGATCGGCGAGCACCAGGCTCTCGCGATAACCGCGCACGGTGGCGCTGCCGCCCGCGACGAAACGCTCGCCGGCATAAAGTATGCCGGCGCCATATTGCCCGGCGAGGCGCGCGCGCAGCTCCCAGCCCTTGCCGCCCAGCCGCCGCGCATGGCTGATCTGGCCGGAAAGGCTGCGAAAGCGCGGCGAGGGCGCAGCGATACCGATGATGTCCGATCGGCTTCCCTCGATCCCTTGCGTGAACCGCGCCTGCGCGATCCACACCGTGCCCGAGCTGCGCCGCGTCCATTCCGCGCCGAGCCGGAGCGCGGAATATTCGGCCAGGCCGCGCACCGATCCCGGGCTGAACGAGAAGGGCTGGCCAAGCAGGAAGGTGCGCGTCTCGCGGTGGATCACGCCGCTGCTCAGCACCACCGATTGCGCGCTGATCTCGGGCGTGCCGTCGAGCGCGGCGGGGCTGAGCGGCCGCTGCCAGAGAGTCAGCGCAAAGCCGCCTTCGACGAACCAGTCGCGCGCGCGGATCGAGAGGTTGCGCAAGGGTGCATCGACCACCGCCGCGCGGTTATACCCGCCGCGCGCCTCGATCCTGAGCGCGGGATGGAGAAAAGGCGCGGCATAATCGACCTGCGCATCAGGCCGCCCTGCCGTGAGACCGGCGTCGAGCGCGATCCGGTCGCCCGCAAACAGCGCATTGCGCACCGCAAGGCCACTGCCGAAGCGCCAGCCCCCCACGGCAGGCGAGCGGCTGTTGGCGACGCTAGCAGACACCGCAAAACGCGGCGCAGGATCAACCAGCAGGTTCAACCTGGCCTCTCCGGGGCTTGTGCCCGGCTGCAGATCGGCCTTGACCGTGGCGATGGCGTCATCGGCGGCCAGCGCACGGAAATCGCGCTCGATCGCAAGGCCGCTGAGCGGGATTTCGCGTGCCGAGGGCATGCGGCGCAGCACATAGGCCTCGCTCAGTCCGCGCCGATGACCGTCCTGCCACTCGACCGTCGCTGCGCCGCCGCTCAGCCTGCCCGCGACCAGCCGCAGCACCAGCGGCGATGTGCCGCCGGGGTCGGTCATGGAATCAAGCAACACACCCGAATTGACATAGCCGTTGCGGACATAGGCGAGGCTGATCTGCTGCACCGCCGCCGCGATCCGGTCGAGCGGCACCGGCGCGCCGACCAGGCCATTGGCGATCGCCTGCTGCCGCACCCATTCGCCATCGAGCCGCTCGCCCTGGCGATAGCGCACGACAAATCCCCCGAAATCGAGCCCGGTGCTATCCGCCGTCGCGATCGCGGCGATGTCAGGCTCGGCATGCACCTCGACCGCGCAATAGGTGACGATGCCGCTCGCCGCCGCATCGGCCGCAGGCACGCAAGCAGGTGTCGCACCCTGCAGCGCCAGCGCAAGCAATAGGCTCAACGGCAGCCTCCCGCAGGCGCAGCATCCAGCGGATCGAGCGCGAGCGGGCCGACCTGATCGATGGAAAGGCGGCTCACCGATCCGCTGCTGCGCGCCGCGCGGCACTGGCCCGCGAGCACGCCCGCCGCATCGCCGAAGCTGATATCGGGCGTGTCGATGCCGCTGCTGACATTGCCGACCTGGCTGTCGACGACCAGATCGCCATCGACCAGCAGCAGGTTGCTGTTGTCGGCCGACCGGATGAAGAAATCGGTGGCGAGCTGGACGTTCGCGCCGCGCTGCTGGCCCAGCGCTTCAATCCGCGCGCCATCGGCAATCAGCGCATAGGGACGGCTGATGACGATCCGCCCGCCCGTGCCCGGACCCGACGAGGTGGCGATCGCAGCGGGCATCGCGCCGCCCGCCAAACGCAGCAGACCGGTCTCGGGCAATGTGAGCTCAATCTGCCCCGCAGCGCCGGTCAGTGCGCTGGTGGTGATCGTGCCACCCGGTCCCAGGGTGATGCGCGGTGCGCCGACGATGATATTGCCCGCCGCGCCGCCGCTGCTGGCGGTGTTCGTGCTGGCGATACGACTGCCCGCGCCGGTGATGCTAATATCCTCTTCCGCCGCCAGCGCGATACCGCCTGCCGTAGTCGCATTGGCCGAGCTGGTTGTCACCTCCGCGCCGTCGGCCAGCGCGATCTGACGCGCGATCAGCGCCACGGTGCCTGCCTGGCCGGGGGCCTCGCTTCCCGCATCCGAACTGATCCGGCTGCCCTGTCCCATCACGATCCGGTCAGCGACCACGGTCACCTCGCCTGCCGCACCGAAACCCTGGGTGGCGGTGGAGATGGTCCCGCCCTTCATCGCCAGGGTACCGTCAATGGCCAGCAAGACCCGGCCTGCGCGACCCGGTCCGGGCAGGATCCTGAGTTCGGGTACCAGATCGGGATCGGCCGCTATCTCCTCCCGGCTGGGTGGAACTTCCAGGATTTGCGCCGAAGAAATGATCTGGGCCTCGCCTTCCATGGATATCCGACCGGCCCGGATGACAATGTCTCCGGCATTTCCCAGGCTGGAACTGGACGTGGTGATGGAAGAACGCCCCGTCATCTCAAGGCTGTCCACGTCGATCGCGATCCGTCCGGCAGAACCGGTATAATCGGAGAGCCGTGTGAAGTCCGGCGGCAGCGGTATGACTGTAGCGCTCGAAATCGAGGGGCCACCGAGCTCGTCGATCATCCGCAGCGTGCCCGCCCGGATGAAGATCGCACCTGCCTCGCCCG